>NZ_JBDFXP010000007.1:0-159230 GCF_040911965.1 Phocaeicola sp. RTP21359st1_B8_RTP21360_211022 | reverse complement strand
AATAGAATCTGTTGTGCCGTTTCTTGTTCCTGTTATATCAGTAACGATATGGGAACTGAAGTCTTTCGCAGCTTTTATCGGACCTCCTTTTTCAGCTTATGCAGTATTATGAGTTAAACACCTAACCACTTAATAGACTGCATTTTTGCTGTATTATCATCAACCTTGCTTTTTCTTTCTGCGTTTACTTTATATTTTGCTTATGAAACTCAACTCTAACTTCAAACTCCGCCATATAGCCGGAGAAACCATTATAATCAATCAAGGTACACCGGATGTGGATTTCACCCGAATTATCTCGCTGAACTCTTCCGCACGTTTTCTATGGAACAAGTTTTGCGGAAAGGAATTTTCTGTAGACGAGGTAGGTTGTCTCTTGGCTAAAACCTATCATATACCGGTGCAGCAAGCCCGGCAAGATGCAATGGCTTGGGTTAGCTCATTGAAAAAATGTAATGTTATAATAGACTGAACCGATGGAATTGAACCAATCAGAAAAAATGCTGTTTGCTCTGCTGTGTTCAGCCTTGAACACCATTCCGGTCAATTCTGCCCTTTTTGCCGATGTGTCATTGTTATCTTGGCAGAGTTGCTATAAGCTGGCAGTGGAACAGGGAGTGATGGCTTTGGCATGGGACGGAATACAAACCCTGCCGGCCTGTTTGCAACCTCCGAAGGCTTTGAAGTTAAACTGGGCGATGGCGGTAGAGAACTATGAAAAACGCTACCTGCGGTACTGCCATACCATAGCCGAACTTTCAGCTTTTTATAAAACGCATGGCATTACCACGGTCCAGTTGAAAGGAGTGGGTCTCTCCACCTATTATCCTATTCCTTCGCACAGGGAAGGGGGAGATATAGACATCTTCACTTATTCGGCAGACCATTCCCGGAAAAGTGATGCCGAGGCCAACCGGCTGGCAGACCGGTTAATGGAAGAAAAAGGAATAGAGGTAGACTTTGAACACTCCGAAAAGCATAGTGTGTTTTACTATAAAGGTATTCCGATAGAGAATCATAAAACCTTCATTAATTCGGAAACATACCGTATAGCAGTGAAGATGGATAAGCTCCTTCAAAAACTGCTACAACCCGTATCGGCGGAATTGGACGGAAAATGCTCCATTTTAATCCCATCTTCCACCTTTAATACCGTATTTCTCGCTTTTCATGCCGCCCAGCATTATGCACGCGGCCTGGCACTTCATCATCTTTGCGACTGGGCTTGCCTGCTGAATAGATACGGCCTGCATATTCCTGAGGAAGTGACGGATATTCGTTTTAGAAATATGATATTGGCAATGACCCGCCTCTGTAATGATTATTTAGGAACTTCCGTTCCTGTATATGGAGGAGAAGGATTGGCGGAGGAAATCTTGCGGGAAATCATCCGGCCACCCTATACGATGTCAGTTCCGGCGAAGAATAAATGGGGCATTCTGGTTTATAAAACCAAACGTATGCTGCATACTCATCGTGCGTGCAACAGCGTGTTGCGCATTTCACTGTGCAAATGGGTTGGAAATTCTATTCTGTTGCATCTGCGCTCTCCCCATACCATCTTCCAGACGGAACGAAAATAAGCGGTTTATGTTGAAAAGAATCTGCCGTTTGTTGTTGCCTGATGAAAGGAAAATGGGGATAAGGGTGGTTTGTGCCGTATTTCTTTGCGCATTACTTGACTTTGCCGGACTCGCTGCCCTGTTGCCTGTCTTGTTTTTTCTGTTGGATGACGGGAGGGATAAAGATGCCGCCCTGTTATTTTGTCTGGTGGCAATAGTCTTTATTTTGGTGAAAAACGCTTTGGCAGCGGGGCTTTCACGTTTTCAAAACCATTTTCTGATGTCTCTTTACCGTCGGCTCAGCTTTTCTCTCTTTACTTCTTACTATCAACGGGGATTATTGTTTATACGCAGCAGGGGGAGTATCCGGCTGGGATATGAGGTGAACTATATCTGTTATGCTTTTTCTTTAAACCTTCTTTCCCCCTTGCTTCGCATGACAGGAGAACTGCTGCTTGTTTTTTGGGTGACGGCAGCTTTGTTGGTTTATGCTCCGTTGACGGTACTGATGTTGTATATTGCCTTTCTGCCTTTCATGCTGATTTACGGATGGGGGATCAGGAAACCGATGCGCCGTTATGGTGAGCAGGAGCAGCAGGCTCGTCGTGAGCAATCCCGGCTGGTCACGGAAACGATGAAAGGGTATGCCGAATTGGAACTGAATGCGGCGTTTCCTTTTCTTCAGCAGGCATTCGCCCAGAGGGTAAGGAAAATCAGTGAGAGCCGTTTGAAACTGGAAACGATACAGCATCTTCCTCTTTGCCTTTCCGAAATGGCGGTCATATCGGGGCTGACCTTGCTCACCGTTTTCGGAACAGGGGATATCAAAGCGCTGGTAGGTGTCTTTGCTGTGGCGGCTTTCCGGCTGTTACCCGCTTTGCGCGGCATCTTAGGTGGTTGGACACAAGTACAGAATGCGGTCTATTCTCTGCGGATTATAGAGGAAGGGTTGGGGGATAAGGGGATGGAAGCAGTTTCTCCATCATGGGGGCAGGAAGCGTTTTCTTTTCAAAAAGAGATACGGATAGAACACCTCACCTATGCTTATCCTGAAAGTAAAGAGGTTCTAAAGGACTTTTGTTGTACTATTCGTAAGGGGGAATATGTAGGTATCTGTGGTGAGAGTGGCGTGGGTAAATCTACCTTGTTTAATCTGCTTTTGGGATTTATCACTCCGGATAAAGGCGCTATTCGGATAGATGGCAGGCCGCTTGCCGATGTGCCGAGGCAGGAATGGCATCGCAAGGTGGGATATGTGCAACAGGAAGTGTTTGTGCTGGATGGGACCTTGGCGGAAAACATTGCTTTGGGATGCCGGTCTATAGATAAGGAACGGGTAGCGGAGATAGTGAGGCTGGTGAGATTGGATGCTTGGATGGATGAATTGCCGCAAGGAATGGATACTCCTTTGGGTGAAGGGGGAGGAAGGCTTTCGGGAGGTCAGAAACAACGGGTAGGCATCGCCCGTGCTTTGTATAAGAAAGCGGAGGTGCTTCTACTGGATGAGGCTACTTCTGCATTGGATAATGAGACTGAACGGGCTGTCAATGAAATGCTTCTCGGTCTGATGAAGGAGTGTAGGGGGCTGACTGTTCTTACGATAGCCCATCGGGAAAGCTCGTTGGCATATTGTCATCGTGTAATCAGATTAAATGGAAAAGACAATGGATCGAATTTATAAAATAGGTGGCCACTGCTTCGCATTGCCGGACGAAAGGTTGATGGAGGCGGTGGATGGTATCAGCGGTTTCAAGCCTTTTGTTTGGCAACCGGATCTGGTTTCGGCAAAAGATGTATATGAGGGTGCTTGGTTGCCGGATTTTACTGTTTGGGAGGGAAACGGTTGGGGTTTTCCGGCTTTTCAGAGAAAGTCCTATGGGTTCGGATATGAAGATGTAACCGGTACTTTTGGTGTGAGTGGGGATAGCTTTTTGTTGGAACTGGCTCCGCAGGGAGAACCGTCGCTTTATCTCCGGACGATGGGTGGAACCGGGAGAGGTATCTGTTTATATGGTCATTATTCTCCCCGTCTTTTAAGGTTTGCCTTATGGATGGGGTATGGCCTGATGACGGTACGGAAAGATACGGTTGCCTTGCATGGCAGTTGTATTGTTTATAAGGGGAAAGCGGTTCTTTTTTTAGGTGAAAGCGGAACCGGAAAAAGTACCCATACCCGTTTGTGGAGGGAAAATATAGCAGGAAGTAAGTTGCTGAATGATGACAGTCCCATTGTGCGTTATGAAGAGGGGGGCGTGTGGGTATATGGCAGCCCGTGGAGTGGGAAGACTCCTTGTTATAAGGCGGAGCGTTATCCGTTGGCCGGATGTGTACGTTTGTCACAAGCACCGTATAACAAGATACGGAGATTGAACACTTTGCAGGCTTATGCAGCTTTGCATCCGTCTGCTCCTCCTGCATTTGCATACGAGGAGGAATTATACTGTGGGGTTTGTAGTCTGTTGGAAAAGATGGTTTCATCCATTCCTGTTTATCATCTGGAGTGTTTGCCCGATGCGGAGGCGGTGAAATTAGTATGTCGTACTTTATATGGAGATGGGTATGAAGCGGATAGCGAATGAATGTTTCTTTGCGTGGGTGGAGTCGGAAATCAAAAGTGGCAGGAGTGTGAAGTTCCGGGTGAAAGGCAATTCCATGATGCCTTTACTGAGAAATGGGAAGGATGAAGTGGTGGTGGGGCCGTATGATAAGGAGGAGTTGAAACTTTTTGATGTCATTCTGTTCCGGCAGACAGACCGGTATGTATTGCATCGGATTATTCAAAAAAGAGGCAGTCGTTATCTGATGCAGGGGGATGGCGTCTGCCGTTTTTATGAGGAATGTGAGGATACGGATATCATCGGGGTGGTGAGAAAGGTATGCAGGCCTTCCGGAAAGAAGATTGAAACGGATTCCATGTGTTGGCGGTTGGGAAGCCGTTTGTGGTTGGGGCTTGGTGGATGCAGAGGAATGGTGCTGCGTGTCCTGAATAGATTGGGTTGTTGTCTCCTTTTTTGACGAAAGCTGTCAGCTTGGAAGGAAATATTATTCATAAAGCAGGTATTTCTCTCTCATCTTTTTGTAGGCTTCCAGTTCATTCTGCCATCCTGCACGGATTTCTTCTTCACTGGCTCCTTTCATGATTTGTTCCCTTACGGTACGGTTCCCTATCAGCAGGTCGAACCATTGCGGGCGGGTAAAGAACTTGTCCGCTTTCCCAAGGTCTTGATAAGCTTGATAATAGGTGATGATGTATTTTAGAGAGAATCCTTTCGGGGCGGTGATATGGCGGAGATTATTGCCATAGCAGTATTGGTTTTTATACATCGGATTCTTGTCAAAGCCTTCCAAGGCTTCCGGTCTGAAAGAAAAGGAGGAGATGCGGATATCCGGTGAACCGATTACTTGAAAAGGATAAAGAGTACCTCTGCCCACACTGATGGCTGTACCTTCAAACGGGCAGAGTGAAGGATATAAGGCAATTGCCTGGTCGTTGGGCAGGTTGGGAGAGGGTTTTACCGGAAGCGAATAGGGTTGTCCGTGTTTCCAGCCTTCCACGGGGATGACGGTCAACGCGCATTTTTTGCCGTTGGGCAGCCAGCCTTCGCCATTGATCATTTGAGCCAGCTCGCCTACAGTGCAACCGTGTAAAATGGGGATGGCGTGCATACCCACAAAACTTTTCTGGTTTTTCTGTCGCACAGGGCCGTCCACGTAATCACAAGGATTGGGCCGGTCTGTGATGACCAGTTGTTTCCGGTTCTCGGCACAAGCTTCCATTACATACTGCATGGTGCTGATATAGGTATAGAAACGGGCGCCTACATCCTGAATGTCGAACACAATCAGGTCTATGTCCTGTAGCTGTGTGGCTGTAGGTTTCTTATTTTTACCGTAAAGGGACAGGATGGGTATTCCCGTGCGGGTATCTTTTCCGTTCCTGATGGTTTCTCCGGCATCGGCGTCACCCCGGAAGCCGTGTTCGGGAGCGAATACCTTTTTAATTTGTATATGCGCTGCAAGCAGGGTGTCCAACAGATGGGTTTCTCCTACTTTGGAGGTTTGGTTTACAACCAATGCCACACGCTTCCCTTTTAATATAGGTAAGAGACGGTCCATCTGTTCGGCTCCGGTGATAACCTTTTGCGCGGTCACGGCGTTGCAGATAAACAAGAGGCAGTATAGGAAAATGTATTTTGTTTTCATGATATGTGGCGATTATTTTGTAATATTGCACAAAAATAAGAATTTAATTGAGAATGGACGCACTTGCTATCATTAATAAATATTATCCTGAAGATAATGAACTGAAACATATCCTGCTGGCGCATAGCCGTTCGGTGGCCGATAAGGCGTTATGGATTGCCGGCAAGCATCCGGAATTGAATCTGGACAAGCAGTTTCTGGAAGAGGCGGCGATGCTGCACGATATTGGTATTTTTATGACGGATGCTGAGGGCATTTGTTGTTTCGGATCTTATCCTTATATTTGTCATGGATATTTGGGGGCTGATCTGATGCGGAAAGAAGGATTTCCGCGTCATGCATTGGTCTGTGAAAGACATACGGGAGCGGGTATGTCTTTGCAAAGTATTATTGACCAGCAGTTGCCTGTTCCTCATCGGAATATGGTTCCGGTTTCGCTGGAAGAACAGGTTATTTGCTTTGCCGACAAGTTTTTCTCAAAGACGCATCTGGACAGGGAAAAGAGCGTGGAGAAAGCGTTAAAGAGTATTTCACGTTATGGGGAAGATGGGATAATCCGTTTTAACCATTGGTGCGAATGTTTCTTGTAAGCCTTAAAAATAAATTAAATATCCGCTAAATAGTTCATTATTGGCGGATAATGCTTAATTTTGCCCCTCAAAAGCGTAAATGATTTGTGAATGACGCCACTAAAACGACATAGATTTATAACATTCCTACTACTATTTGCATGCCTGTCACTTTCTTTAAGTACAGGTGCTCAACGCAGAAAGCGGAATTCTGCATCCGGTAATGATTCCCTGAAAGTAGATAGTGCTTTGGTAGATACGTTGTCTATCGATACGGTTGCACCTAAAAAGAAACAGCCGTTGGATGCGCCTGTTATTTATGAAGCAAATGACTCTATCGTATTCACTGAGGGCGGATATGCCCATCTGTATGGTGACGGTAAGGTGAACTATGAGAAAATAGAGTTGACCTCTGCCGTGATTACAATGAACATGGATAGCAGTACGGTGTATGCCCGTGGTGTTCCCGACTCGGCTGGCGTGGAAAAAGGTACTCCTGTCTTTAAGGATGGCGAGACTCCGTATGAGTCAAAAATCATGCGTTATAACTTCAAGTCGAAGAAGGGGTTCATTAATAATATCGTTACTCAGCAGGGGGAAGGATACGTTACCAGTGAGGAGTCGAAGAAAGGTGCTAATGATGAACTTTATTTGCGTCACGGACGATATACTACGTGTGATAATCACGAACATCCTCACTTCTATCTGAAACTTTCCATGGCGAAAGTGCGTCCTAAGAAAAATGTGGTTTTCGGTCCTGCCCAGCTGGTGGTGGAGGATGTGCCGTTGCCTATCGCCATTCCTTTCGGATTTTTTCCGTTTAACAGCAGTTATTCGTCAGGATTCATTATGCCTACATACGGTGATGAAATGAATCGTGGTTTTTATTTGCGTGATGGGGGATATTATTTCGCCATCAGTGACCGTATGGATTTGAAAGTGTTGGGTGAGATCTTTACGAAAGGTTCATGGGGACTGTCCGTGCAGTCTAATTATAACAAGAGATATAAATATAGCGGTAATTTCAATGCCAGTTATCTGGTAACGAAAACCGGTGAGAAGAATATGCCGGACTATATGGTTACAAAAGATTTCAGAATTGCATGGAGTCACAGACAGGATGCCAAGGCTAACCCTAACAGCTCTTTTTCGGCGAATGTGAACTTTGCGACCAGTAGTTATGACCAGCGTAACCTGAGTAGTTTGTATAACCCGCAGCAGTATTCAAATAACACCAAGACGTCTAGTGTGAGTTATTCGCGCAATTTCCCCGAAATAGGATTGAATCTGTCCAGTACATTCAATATCTCTCAGAATACGCGTGACTCTTCTATCAGTGTGACGTTGCCGGATTTGAATATTTCATTGAACCGTATTTATCCGTTCAAGCGTAAGAAAGCGGTAGGTGATGAACGTTGGTATGAGAAAATCTCACTCCAATATACCGGCCAGATGACGAACTCGATTAATACCAAGGATAATCTGATTCTGAAGCAGGGTTTGAATAAATGGACTAATGGTATGCAGCATAAGATTCCTATCAGCGCTACATTCACTTTGTTTAAATATATCAACGTTGTGCCTTCTTTCAACTATACCGAGCGCTGGTATATGCGCAAGGTGGAGCAGAGTTATGATCCGTCGGCACCTAATAATGTGCGGAGAGATACAATCAACGGTTTCAACCGTGTGTATAACTATGATTTGAGCTTGCAGGTGAATACCAAGATGTATGGTTTCTACAAACCGTGGAAGAAATTGTTTGGCGACAAGATTGAAATGATCCGTCACGTCTTTACTCCTTCGGTGAGCATGAGTTATGCACCGGACTTCAGTACGTCCAGGTATGGATATGTGGGAACGTATACTTATACTGATACGGATGGAGAAGTACGTACTCAGACTTATAATCCATATGAAGGTTTGCCTTACTCTTTCTCGCCCAGTGGTAAATCCGAGAATTTCACTTTCTCTATAGATAATAATGTGGAAATGAAAGTGAAATCCGATGCGGATACTACCGGAGTGAAGAAAATCAGCTTGATTGACCAGTTGGGAGCCAGTATTTCCTATAATGCGGCGGCTAAAGAGAAACCTTGGGGAAATTTGAGTATGAATCTGCGCTTGAAACTGACCAAGAGTTATACTTTTAATATGAACGCCCAGTTTGCTACGTATGCTTATGAGTTTGATAAAGACGGCAAGGTAGTGGAAGGCAACCGTACAGAATGGTCATACGGACGTTTTGGTCGTTTTCAGGGGTATAGCGGTTCTTTCTCGTATACATTGAATAATGATTCGTGGAAAAAGTGGTTTGGTCCGAAAGATGAAAAGGACAGTAAGGGGGATAAAGACAAGAAGAATGAAAATCTGGATGAGTACAGTGATGATGGCAATGAAAACACGGAGGAAGAAGATAACTCCGGTTTGAGAAAGACAGAGAAGGCGGCTATAGATCCGGATGGCTATATGGCTTTCAAGATGCCATGGTCATTGAGCTTGAGTTATAGTTATAGTATTCGTGAGGACAGAAGCAAGCAGATTAATATCAAGACGATGCGATATCCTTATTCGGTGACTCATTCATTGAATGTTTCCGGTAATGTGAAGTTGGGTAGCCGCTGGAATGTGAATTATTCTTCGGGGTATGATTTTAATACGAAAGAGATGTCAATGACAACGGTCAATATCAGCCGTGACCTGCACTGTTTCAATATGAGCTGTGGCTTGGTATTCGGTCCCTTTACTTCCTATAACTTCAGTATTCGTGCTAACTCCAGTATGCTGACCGATGCTTTGAAATGGGATCAGCGAAGCAATACGGGTAGTGCGGTGAATTGGTACTAGGAAGAAGTTGGGAATAAAAAAATGAGAAATGGTTTCTGATAACAACACGCAACCATTTCTCATTTTTTTATTCTGTTTTTTATTTATGTCTACCACTCAATCGGTGTTTGCCCGTGCGCTTGCAAATATTCGTTGGTACGGCTGAAGTGCTTGTTGCCAAAGAAACCGTTATAGGCTGACAGGGGGGACGGATGTGCAGAAGCCAGTACCAGGTGCTTGTTGCGGTCTATGAAGGCGCCTTTTTTCTGTGCATAAGATCCCCATAAGATGAATACAATATTTTCACGTTGTTCTGCCAATACACGGATGGCGGCATCTGTAAATTCCTCCCAGCCCCGTCGTTGATGAGAGCCTGCCTGGTGGGCACGGACCGTCAGTGTGGCATTGAGTAATAAAACTCCTTGATTCGCCCAGCGGGTCAGGTTGCCTGAAGTAGGGATGGGAGCACCCAAATCGCTTTGTATTTCTTTGAAAATATTTTGTAGGGAAGGAGGAAAAGGTACTCCGTCATTAACAGAGAAGCAGAGTCCGTGCGCCTGGCCGGGACCATGGTAGGGATCTTGGCCGATAATGACGACTTTCACTTTGTCAAACGGGCACAGATTGAAGGCGTTGAATATAAATCTGCCCGGTGGGTAAATAGTGGCAGTCTGGTATTCGCTTCTTACAAACTCAGTGAGTCTGATAAAGTAATCTTTTTCAAATTCGGGTGCCAGATGTTGTTTCCAGCTTTCTTCTATTTGTACGTTCATCTTATTTTATTTTTTAATTTTCCCAAAGATAGGGAAAGTTTATAAACGATGTTACGTTTCGAATGATAAAAATAAGCTTCGTTTTCATGGAAATCGCTCTATTCTTTTTCTACTCCTAAGAAAAAGTAAATTTCAGATGGAAGTATGCTTTTTATTTTCAGCGGTTTGAGTAGGTGGGCATGTGTAATGACTAAGTTCTTTGAGAATTAAATAATAAATCTGCTCTATCCGGGAACAAATATAGAAATTATTTTCAATTTTCATTGTTAAATCCGAAAGTATTTTTCTTATGAATGAGGCTTTTTATTAAATGTATATTTAATAAAATAGGTTTATATTGCTGAATATTAGCCTAATATAGCTTTTATTCCAATTTATTAATTTCTTCTTATTTTGCGCTTTCTGGTAGAAAACAGGTATCACAAATAGGGCCGAAACGGGTTCTTCATGCTCTTGAATAGGCTTTTAAAGGCGTGGCTAAGTTCTCAAAGAACTTAGCTAATTAACATCTGTGTATTTAAAATTATTAAAAATATTATTTAATCTAATGTCTAATTTTAATGGAGAAAAGCATGAAAAAAAATGTGCCTGTTCCTTGTTCGTTGAGGCAGATATTGTCCTTGGCGTTGCTATTACTTGGATCGACAATGGTAGCACAAAATCTCACAGTGAAAGGTCTTGTTGTGGACAGCAGTGCAGAACCTGTAATTGGGGCAAACGTGTTGGTAGAGGGAACTACCAATGGGACAATTACAGATTTTGAAGGGCTCTTTACGCTGCAGAATGTCCCGAGTAAAGCCAATCTTGTAATTTCTTTTATCGGGTACAAAACCCAAGTTGTCCCTGTAAGTGGGCAAAAAGACTTTAAAATTGTATTGAAAGATGACAGTGAACTGATTGATGAGGTGGTGGTGATTGGTTACGGTACGACTTCTACCCGTAAGATGGCTTCTTCCGTTACGGCGGTGAAGGGCGAGAAGTTGCAGGACTTACCGTTCAATGACGTGGTCAGCTCTTTGCAAGGACGTGCCAGCGGCGTCATCGTCCAGCAGTCCGGAGGAGAACCGGGATCGGTTCCGTCCATTTCAATCCGTGGAGGTGGAGCTCCCATTTATGTAATAGATGGTGTGATTTCTGACTCTTGGGATTTCAATACTTTGAATCCGGTAGATATTGAGAGCATGTCCATATTGAAGGATGCGGCATCTTTGGCCGTATACGGATCGCGCGCTGCCAACGGTATTATAATGGTGAAGACCAAGCAGGGCGGCAAAGGCAAAATAGCCGTAACTTATTCATTTAATGCGGAATTCAGCCAGCCCACCATGATGATGGAAAAGACCCGTGCTTATGATTATGCGGTACATCAGAATTTGGTGCGCGAAAATGATTTCCTTTCTCCCACCTTTGATGATACGCAGTTGCAGGCTATTCTCAACCAAACTGATCCCTACAATCTGGCAGACACCGATTGGCAGGACTTGGCTTTGAAGAATTTTGCCCCGCAGTACAAGCATTCCCTCTCGTTGAGCGGAACCAGCCAGCGGGTGAATTATTATGTGTCATTGGGCGCTTTCGACCAGGGGAGCTTGTATCGTTCCAATGCATTGAATTACAACCGCTATAATCTCCGTAGTAACATCAATACCACGTTTGATGAAATAGGATTGAAAGTGGGTGTCAATATCAATGGCGCCATTGAGAATAAAGAATATCCGTCCACCAGTGCCGGACGTATCTGGGAATTGCTGGCCGATGTGTCCCCCTTGCAGCCGGCTTATAATGAAGACGGTACTTACAGGGCGCTGACGGACCATCCGTTGGTACTGACCGACAAACGCTCGGGCTATGACAAGAACGACGGAAAGTATATCAATGTACAATTGGTAGCCGACTGGACCTTGCCTTGGCTGAAAGACTTGACTTTGGGTACCATGTTCAATTACAGGGCAAACGACTCGCATGTGAAGAACTTTTCAACAAAGGCTCCCCAATACAATGCCGACGGTTCGTTGTACCCCATTGCCAAACCATCTTTGACGGAAAAAGGTTATTGGGGATCAATCTATAACTTTGAGTTGAGTGCAGCCTATATGAAGACTTTTGCCGAGAAGCACACCATAGACGCCAAAGCTGTCTTTACTGTTTCGGAGAGTGACGGTTCCGAGTTCTGGGCTTCTCGTAAGGAATATATGTCGGCAGTCGTTGACCAGTTGTTTGCAGGTTCGCAAGAAGGCCAGCTGAACTCCGGTAACTCCAGTGAAGGAGGAAGAATGGGTTTTGTAGGCCGTTTGAAGTACGATTATGAGAACCGTTATATCATTGAAGGCAGCTTCCGCTATGATGGCTCTGATAATTTTGCACCGGGACACCGTTGGGGCTTCTTCCCTTCGGGCGCAGTAGCCTGGGCGCTTAGCGAAGAACCCTTCTTTAAAAACCTGGACTTGAAGTTTGTCAACTTGTTGAAGTTCCGTGCTTCTTATGGACAAACAGGTACGGAAGCGGGCGTGAACCGTTTCGGCTATCTTTCTACTTATTCCATGGATACGACGGGTGCTGTGGTAGGAGGTGCCTTGGTGTCGGGCTTTAACGAAGGGGCTTTGGTCGCTCCGGAACTGTTGAGCTGGTACACTGTCAATTCCTTGAACTACGGTCTTGACTTCTCGTTGTTCAAACAACGCTTTACAGGTTCGCTGGATTATTTTTATTACGTAACCAAAGGTGGTTTGATGAGTCCGGGCGACCGTTATACCACTCCGTTAGGCAAATCGCTTCCACAGATAAAATCGGATAGCGAACAGCGCCGCGAAGGTTTTGAGTTTTCATTCCGCTGGAGAGATACTACTGCCCGTAAGTTTACTTACAAAGTGGGCTTGAACATGACTTATTATAACAATTTGTGGAAGGTAAAAGCGGATGAAGGCGAAACCAGCCTGAAGAACCCTTGGAAGCGCCAGACCCATCAGACGGACTATTTCGGTATCGCCTATTATGACAGGGGCTTGTATCAGACTCCTCAGCAGATTGTAATGTACCCCCGGCGTACTTCTTCTGCGGACACCCGGCTGGGCGACATCGCCTATACGGACGTAAACGGTGACGGAAAAATAGACGGAGAAGACCAGGTACGCATAGGTATGCCTACCAGTCCTCATTTCACCTTCGGTGTGGACTTCTCCTTCAATTATGAAGGATTTACGCTTTCCGGATTGATTTACGGAACGGGTAAACGCTATCTGGGATTGGGCGACCGCTTGAAAAAGGGTGAAGCCAAATACCTGTATTATAAAGAACAACTGAACTATTGGCGTCCCGATAACACAGATGCCGATTTCCCGCGTGTCTCGACTTCTGCCAATGTCAATGGAAGCAACAACCAGGCTGCGTCTACTTTCTGGTATAAAAACGCTCAGTTCTTGCGCTTGAAGAATCTTTCTTTAAGTTATGACTTGAAATATAAATTATTGAAGAAATGCGATTGGATATCCACGCTCCGCATTAATCTGGCAGGCAGCAACTTGTTCACTATCTCCGGCGTGAATGATTATTTCGACCCGGAAACATCCGATACAAGTGCTAACGGTTATCCTGTACAGCGCGTTTATTCAATTGGTGCAACAATCGGTTTTTAAAGTAAGGGAGGAATAAACAATGAAGAAACTCAAAAATATACTGGCAGTCGTTCTTTTAGCTGCCGCAACGTTTTCTTGTAGTGATGTATTGGACAAAGGTCCGCTAGATAGCTATTCGGAGAATGATGTATGGAAAAGCACGGATTTAACGCAGGCTTTCCTCTACACTACACTCAGAATATCTACCGACAAGTTGATACAGAATGACCGTTGGACGGACAATGACATCATTCTGGATGATGGGGAGGCCACGGCCATCAACAAGGACTTGAAAGACAGATATTATGATGCCGGATGGAATGTTTATGAAAACATCCGCCGTTGCAATCTGGTGATAGCCAAAATGGCCGATGCGCCTTTTACGGAAGGCGAACGCGCCAACTTTATAGCCCAGGCTAAATTCTTTAGGGCAATGACTTATTTTTCTCGCGCACGTCTTTTCGGCAAACTGATGTTGGTCAAGGAGTTGGTGGACAAAGACGAGGACATGACTCAGTATGGCAGGACGGCCACCATTAAAGATACGTATGACTTTATTTTGCAGGACTTGAAAGACGCTGCTTCCGGATTGAGAGCCAGTGAACCCACAGGAATGCCGACCAAAGGTGCTGCTTATGCTTTGCTGGCCGAAGCTGCATTGCACGGTGCGGCTTACATTGAAAGCGGACAAAGTGAATATTACGAAATAGCCCGGCAGGCCAGTGAGGATTTGTTTGCGCTGAATGTCTATTCATTGGACACCGATTACAAGAATATGTTCAATGACTTCGACCATTCCCAGAACTCGAAAGAGATTATACTTGCCCAGTGGAAGAGCTCGGATAATACCATTTTCCAGAATACGTGGATGCAGGATCTGGTTCCCAACAACGACAACAATAAGAATAAGGAAGGATCGCTCCCCTTGCTGGTTGAAGAGCTGGCAGGCTGGCCCAAGTCTTTCCCTTCCGTTGATTTGGTAAACCAGTATCTGGTAGTGGATGAGGACGGCAAGGCAAAAGAATGGGATGAAACGTCTTATTATCAGAACTTTTTAGCAAAAGGGGGATATGTGTCCAATGCGATTTATAAGAATAGGGACAACCGTTTTTATGCTTCCATTGCCCAGGATTCTTCCAACTATTTTAAGAATACCATCACGATGAGAAAAAAGGGTAACCTGAACTGGGCGTCGAAAGCTGCCGAGATATGGGGAACTCCTATTTCAGGATATGTGTATCGCAAAGGAGTGTACGAGGCTGTAAGGTTGTTGAACAGCGAACCTACTTCTTATCACTACGTACTTTTGAGGTTGGGACGTTCTTATCTGAATTATGCTGAGGTCATGTTGCGTCAGAACAAAGTGAATGCCGCTATTGAATATATCAATAAGACCCGTACTGTTCATGGCGGTTTGCCTGAATTGCCTTCCGGATTGTCAGCCGAAGAGGCGTGGAAAGAATATAAACGGGAACGCCGCATCGAACTGCTGCACGAAAATGACCGCTACTGGTCTTTGCTTCGTTGGGGTAAGGCCGACGGACTGGAAATTATGAAGGAGCTGAATACACACCAAAATGCATGTATGGAAATAGCAGAGGATGGCAAGTCGTTTGAAATCATTGATTTACCTTCTAATATTTCGGATAATAATCATGCCTTTACTTCCAGGCGTTATTTATTCCCGGTGCCGCAGTCGGAAAGAGATGTCAATCCCAGTCTGGACCAGAACCCGGAATGGTAATGCGGTGAAACGTATTTTTTAATATAAGTGGAATTTAAAACAAAATATTGCAGATATGAAGAAAATTATAAATATAGCGATGCTATTGGTACTGTTGGTATCAGCCTCTTCGTGCTTGAAATCCGGATTGGATGACCTGCCGACTTACGATGAGGCTAAGATTACCAATATCTATTTTGAATACCGTTGGTATGACGACGGTGCAAAACAATTGCGGGTTCAAACTTTGACACTTGCCAAGACAATAGATGAAGAAAACAATACGGTTACGTGCAAGATTACCGTTCCCGGAACCAATGCTCTTTTTACAGAGCAGATTCGGAATGAAGTTTCGTTGAGTAATATTGTATGCTACATTGATATGTCTACGGCCGCACGTCTGAAACCTTTGAATGGTGCTCCTACTTTAGGGGAGGTGCAAGATTTCTCGGCAAAGGATTTCCGTTATCTTATTACTGCCGCTAATGGTGATAAAAGAGAATGGACTATCAAGATACAGGATTTTATAAAATGAGATTTTAACATAGCTGAATAGGTATTAGGATTACTGTGATTGATTAACTGGAGGTGCCGTGAGGAAAAGCGGCACCTTCTTCGCTTTTTCTTATAAATGTGTATTTTTACAGACCGATTTAACCTATTAATTTTATAAATCAAGATGATGATGAAAAGAAGTTTAACTCCCACAATATTCGTTTGGGTGCTTGTGCTGGTTCTGGGAACCTTTCAAGCGGTGGCAAACGGAGCAAATCCTCGCTTGTTTGAGGGCGCACCTCAGATCAATCCTCCTTCTATTATAGGTAACTATCCTTCTACGCCTTTCTTGTTTTACATTCCCACTTTGGGAGAACGTCCTATGCAATGGAAGGCCGACGGACTGCCCCAAGGGCTGGTGCTGGATGAGAAGACAGGGATCATAAAGGGGCAGGTATCCCGGAAAGGTGTTTATAAAGTAAAGCTGGTTGCTGAAAATAAATCAGGTAAAGACGAGAAGGAATTGCTTATAAACATCGGTGATGCACTGGCTTTAACCCCTCCTATGGGCTGGAGTAGCTGGAATACCTTTGGAAGGCATCTCACCGGAGAACTGATAAAAGAAGTGGCCGACGCGATGGTGGCCAATGGTATGCGCGATTTGGGATATGCCTATATTAATATAGATGATTTCTGGCAATTGGCAGAACGGGGGGCGGATGGACATATTCAAGTGGATAAGGAGAAGTTTCCCGATGGCATAAAACCGATTGCGGACTATCTGCACGAACGGGGATTTAAACTTGGCATCTACTCCGATGCGGCAGATAAAACTTGCGGGGGAGTATGCGGCAGTTATGGCCATGAGGTGACGGATGCCAATGACTTTGCTTCGTGGGGAGTGGACTTGTTGAAATATGACTATTGCAATGCGCCGGACGGAAGGCAGGATGCGATGGAACGTTACACGGTGATGGGGAAGGCGCTGCGTGCTACAGGCCGTTCCATTGTTTTCAGCATCTGTGAATGGGGACAACGTGAACCGTGGAAGTGGGCCAAATCCGTAGGCGGGCATTACTGGAGGACTACAGGAGATATCGGCGACCATTGGTCTAATGCTGTCACGGGTCCGGGTTGGGGTGTCATGGAAATAACGGATATAAACGGGAAATTGGATAACTATGCAGGTCCCGGCGGTTGGAATGATCCGGACATGCTGATTGTGGGGATTTCAGGAAAAAGTATGTCTATTGCTGATGCAAAGAGTGGCTGCTCCGATGAACAGTATCGTTCGCACATGAGTTTGTGGTGTATGATGGCTTCTCCTTTATTGAGCGGAAATGATGTACGCGATATGACGTCGGTTACTTTAGAAACTCTGACTAACCCTGAAATCATAGCCATCAATCAGGATGTGCTGGGCAGACAGGCAGAGAGGGTTATCCGTCATGATAAATACGATGTCTGGGCTAAACCGCTGAGCGACGGTTCGGTGGCAGTGATGTGTCTGAACCGTTTTGACGAGCCTGTGACAGTGCACCTTAATGACAAGACCATTCCCGGAGTTACCACGAATACCGGGATTCGTGATGTATGGTTGCACAAAGAGTTAGGAAAGTTTCCGCAAGGAATGAATGTGGAATTGGGGGCTTATCAGTGCAAAGTATTTATTTTCAAGAAATAAAGTGTGGCGGATAGAAAAAGAGGATGATGAAAGAGAAAACCTGAGAGCTTTCTTTTTACGTCATCCTCTTTTTTCATTGCTGATGGATTATAATCAAATAAGTTGCATACCCAGTTGGGCGCATTCTTTTCTCATCTCTTCGGGCCATATACTGGCTTGGATTTCACCTATGTGGGCTTTCTGTAAATAAAGCATACAGAGTCGTGATTGTCCTATACCACCGCCGATACACAAAGGAAGAGTTTCATTTAGCAGGCGTTTGTGGAAATACAGTTCTTTACGTTTTTCCTGTCCGCTGAGTGTCAGTTGGCGGAGCAGCGCTTCTTTGTCTACACGGATACCCATAGAGGAAAGTTCGACGGAACGGTCCAGTACTTTGTCCCAAACTAACAGGTCGCCATTCAGACCGGGAAGTCCGGTTTCCGGGTTGATTGTGGTATAGTCGTCATAGTCAGGTGCGCGCAAGTCATGTTCTTTACCGTCACTCAGTTTGCAGCCTATACCTATAATAAATACCGCACCGTATTTTTGTGAGATGGCATGTTCACGTTCTTTCGGACTCTTGTCGGGATACATCTGGCAAAGCTCTTCCGAGTGGATGAAATGAATGTCATGTGGCAGGAAGGGTTTGATCTGCGGGTACATTTCACATACCATATATTCTGTGCGGCGCATGGCTGCATAAATACGGGTTACTATTTGTTTCAGGAAATCAACCGTGCGTTGTTCTTTGGTAATTACACGCTCCCAGTCCCACTGGTCTACATATAGCGAGTGGAGATTACCTAATTCCTCGTCAGCCCGGATGGCGTTCATGTCTGTATAGATGCCATAACCCGGCTCTATATTGTAATCGGCCAAAGTCAGCCTTTTCCATTTTGCCAGTGAATGGACAACTTCGGCCTGTGCGTCTCCCAAGTCTTTGATAGGGAAAGATACCGCCCGTTCGGTTCCGCTCAAGTCATCATTGATACCCATTCCCTTCAATACAAATAGCGGGGCGGTGACACGGCGCAGACGTAATTCTGAAGACAGGTTCTGTTGAAAGAACTCTTTTATTTGCTTAATGCCTAACTCTGTTTGTTTTAAATCAAGCAAGGCTTTATAGTTAGCTGGTTTAATTAGGTAACTCATTGTAAAATAGATCTAGTTGTTTTAATTGCTTGCAAATATAGAAATTATTTGTGATATTGTTATATATTTAGCCGAAAATATAATCAAATTGATTGTTTTATACTTAAATTAATGAGCAAAATATTATTTTGATAGATAAATATCCCAAATTATTAGGATAAAGACAATATATTTTGTACTTTTGCACGTCCAAGTTTCAGACGCACCCGTAGTTCAATGGATAGAATACCGGATTCCGGTTCCGACGATATGAGTTCGATTCTCATCGGGTGTACAATTCAGTAACCTCTTTGCAAAGAATTGCAAGGAGGTTTTTTCTTGTTATATCTTCTCCGTATGAACCTTTTTTCCTTTTTTGAGTTATTCCCTTATGTAACTTTTTAAAATATGCCTTAATATTTAGTTTATTCTAAAAAACAAAGACTAATAAAGAATATAGTTCCTTTTGTTTCTTGTATATACTAAATATATGTGCATATATTCGCTGTTGATTTTAAAATTATTTTCTTTTTGAGGGGTTTTAAAACTAACACTTAATTAAACTTTTTTATTTAAACATTAATTTATCAACCAAATCTGAGATTCATGAAGAAAGCTCTCTTTTTTATCGTATGCCTCTGTTTTGCAATAAACATGATGGCGCAAACAAAAACGATAACAGGGGTAGTGGTAGATGCCACCGGTGAACCTGTTATCGGAGCGAGTGTCCTGGAGGTGGGGACAACAAATGGTACAATAACTGATGTAGACGGTAACTTTACTATCCAAGTGCCTGTGGGGGCAAAACTGGATGTGAGTTATATAGGTTACAAAACACAACAAATTGTAGTGGGAGTGCCAAACACCTACAAGGTTATTTTAAAAGAAGATGCAGAAATGCTGGATGAGGTCGTGGTGACCGGTTATGGAATGAGTCAGAAACGTTCGTTGATGACGAACTCTATTTCAAAGTTGGATGATAAAGTATTACAAAATGCAGCTATGAGTAATGCGGCCCAATCCTTGCAGGGAACTGTCAGCGGATTGCGTGTGACAAATACTTCGGGTAAACCGGGTAGTTCGCCCAATATCGTTTTGCGTGGTGGTGCTTCCATAAACAAGAATCTGGAAGGGCCGTTGGTCGTGGTGGATGGCCTTGTGCGTTCTATGGATGATATCAATCCTTCAGATATTGAATCCATACAGGTACTGAAAGATGCGGCTTCCACAGCTATTTATGGTGCCCGTGCCAATAACGGCGTAATTCTGGTGACAACCAAGAAGGGGGTGGAAGGCAGGACACAAATTACTTATAAGTTCAAAGGGGGTGTGAACTTTGCACGTGAAGGGTATAAGTATTTGGATGCCGGTGACTATTTGTATTATCAACGTTTAGGTTGGCAGCGTACCAATGGCGGTACAAGTATGGAGAACCAGAAAGGTTTTGGGGTTAACTCCGGAGTGGATCTGGCCTTTATGACAGATGCAAACAAACATTTGCTGAATGAAGGATGGCGGTCTATGGCGGATCCTGTGGACCCTGATAAAACTTTGATTTTTAGAAACCATGCCGGTGAGCTGCATGATCTGACTTTCCGCAATGCCGCGTTTACACAAGATCATTATCTGAATTTGTCGGGAGGTAATGACAAAGGAACATTTTCCTCATCTTTAGGGTATTATTCGGAAGACGGTCAGATAATTTCTACCAATTATCAGCGTGTGAACGGGACTATCAACGGTTCATACAAGTTGTTGCCCGTTTTGACAGTGAATGCCGGCGGTAGTTTTTCATGGTCCAAGATGCCCGATTTATGGACTTACGACTTGAAAAGCCCTTGGAACGGAGAAACGGGAGAGTATGAGTTGTTCTATCGTACCATGAGTATGTTTCCCACCTGGAATCCGTGGAATGAGGATGGAAGTCCTGCTGCCGGATGGAGTAATCAGGATGGTAATCCTTATTATTGGAAAGATAAACTGACTCGTTCTACAACGAACCGTAAGACTTCGTTTAATATTGGTTTTGCTTTGGAAATCCTTCCGCAGCAATTGTTCCTGAATGGAAACAGTTCTATGTATTATACAGACAGTCAGTTTGAACTGTTTGAAAAGAAATATCAACAGATAGGACAAGCTCCCAATACCAATCGTAATGCTTCTCAAACAAATACAAAAGTTTTTCAACAACAGCATGCATTGACTCTGGAATATAAAAAAGGTTTTAGCGGACATAATATCAATGCCATGGCAGGTGGTGAGTATTTTGATTATCAGTATCAGAACCTGGAAGCGCGTGTTTCCGGTGCTCCTACAGATGATATACCTACTTTAAATGCGGGCACTAACCGTACTTATACTACTTCTGTCAAAACCGGATATCGCATTCTTTCCGGTTTCGCCCGTGTTAACTATGATTATAATTATCGTTATATGGTGTCCTTGGTAGCCCGTTATGACGGTATTTCCAAATTGTCCGACAATCGTTGGGGATTTTTTCCGGGTATATCTGCCGGTTGGAATGTGCATGAGGAAGCTTTCTTTAAAGATTCAAAGTTTGCGGAAGTAGTATCCTTGATTAAACCGCGTATCAGTTATGGGTTGAACGGTAATGTAAACGGTATCGGTAATTTTGATGTATATGGTAAATATGGTTCGGTAGGTGCTTATAATGGTAATCTGGGTTATTTGAATACAGGGGTGGTCAATAGTAAATTGCGTTGGGAAAAGAGCCATACGTTTGAACTGGGACTTGACTTGGGCTTTTTCAATAATCGTATTCATATGATTATGGACTATTATGACCGCACGACTTCCGATTTGCTGACTGATGTGAATTTGCCGGAATATACAGGATTTCCCTCGTTCAAAACGAATCTGGGTACTATCAGCAACCGTGGTTTCGAACTGGAAGCCAAGGTGAATCTGCTGACAAGGAAGGACTGGTCATGGGATGTCACCGCTAATACTTCGTTTGTGAAAAATATGGTGAAGAAGCTGCCTTTTAACGGGAATGTGAACAACCGTCAGGGGGGTGAGCAGGTATGGGATCCAAAATCCAACTCGTTGGTTTGGGTAGGCGGCATTCAAGAAGGAAAAAGCTTGGGTGATATCATTGCTTATAAACAAGTGCGTATCTTGCGTGACTGGGATGATGTGAGAAATCATGCCGGTGATTTTGTGGATGAGGTTGCCAACCTGTATGGGCCGAATAAGGCTGCCGAATATGCGGGTAAACCGGGATGGAAACCCATTGAGCCGGGAGATGTACTGTGGGATGACAAGAATGGGGATAATGTTATAAATTCATACGACCGTCAGGTGGTGGGTAATATTTATCCGAAATGGACCGGTGGTTTTTCTACCACGCTGAACTATAAAAACTGGTCTTTGTATGGTCGTTTTGACTATGCGGTAGGTCATACCATTTACAATGATTTGAAAGCAAGAATCTTGGGGCAGTATAACGGGTCGTTCAATTTGATTACGGATGTCAGAAATTCGTGGTCTGAAAACAATACGGAAACTAGTATTCCTAAATTCTATTGGGCCGACCAGAATGCGAAAAAGAACATTACCCGTTCCAATAATGGTACAACGAATCTGAACAATAATAACTCTACTTTCTATGAAAAGGGGGATTATTTGTGTCTGCGTGAGGTAACCTTGAGTTATAAATTCCCGAAGAATCTTATAAATAAGGTGTTCTTGACCGATGCGTCCGTGTATGTTACGGGACAGAATTTATTCTATATTACCGGATATGATGGAACTTCTCCGGAACCGGTTATGGATATTCAGGCAAATGGTCGTGGCGGTATAGACAATGGACGCTATCCTACACCAAGAACCGTCCTGTTTGGTTTACAATTGTCATTTTAATGTGTAAAAAAGAAAAGGTATGAACATAAAAAAGATAATATTGGCTTTTGCCGCATCGGCTATGTTGGCCGGTGGATGTACTTCGTTGGATATGGACCCGGTGAGCGATATCACTGACTTGAATTACTGGAAAACTCCGGAACAGTTTGATTCATTTGTTTTTGGACTGCATAGTCGCTTCAGGAGCCATTCGTGGAATATGTTTTTGTTGGGTGAGGCAAGAAGTGATGTCTTTGGGGGAATTCCTTTCGGTGGAGAAGCTACCCAGGGGATGGAACGTTTTCCTTATAATACATTGAATGCGGAGAATCCCGGAATCAGCGGGTTTGGTGATTTGTATCAGAATATCAACCAGATGAACTTGTTTATCAGCAGAACTCTTCATACGGATGTGCTGACTGAAAGTGCCAGGAATTATTATTTGGGACAGGTGTATGGATTGCGTGCTTACTATATGTATCAGCTATATCGTTCATGGGGAGATGTCGTGTTTACGGAAGAGCCTAGCCTGGGTTTTGAAGTGGGTAAACTGGCAAAGGCGGCGACTCCGGCTGCCGAAATCTTTGAGCAGGTAAAAAAAGATATAGAATCTTCATTAAGTTATTTTGGATCCGATTATACCATAAAGGAAAAAAAATCGCTGTGGTCAAAGGCTGCCACATTGATGCTGAAAGCGGATGTATATCTGTGGAGTGCCCATCGTGACGGGGGAGAAGGAGATGCCCGGACAGCAAAGAATGCGTTGGTTGACATACAGAATAATATTAGTCGTAGCAATCTGGACTTGATGGATACTTATCAGGGAGTGTTTGCTTATGATAATAAAGGTAATAAAGAGATTATCTTTACCATTCATAATGAATTGTTTGAATACAATCTGTGGAATGGAAATAATGATTTGTTTCCACAGGCTGATTATTTAGGGAAATTCTATAATGCGGATGGTACTTTGATAAATACGTCGGTCGAGAATAATTTCGGTATCATGCGCCTGATGGTGAAATTGGAAAACTTCAAGAAGTTTCTGCCGGGAGACACTCGTCGTGACGTTACATTGAAAGATGTATATAATAAGGTGGAAAATGGCAAGTTGGAATTGGTGGGGGTGTATCCGCATAAGTATTGGGGAGTTATGAATGGGAGTACACGGGTGAGATGTGATGATTATCCTATTTATAGATATTCGGATTTGCTATTGATGCTGGCTGAGGCGAAAGTGCTTTTGGGTGAGGATCCGGCTACAGAGATAAACCGGGTGCGCCGGCGTGCGTTTGGTGATGCGTATGATGCTTCAACAGTGGGGTTTCCCAATCAGGAAGTCGATAAGCGTCCGGCGGATGCTGTCTTGCAGGAACGTTTGTTTGAATTTATGCTGGAAGGTAAACGATGGTATGACTTGAGGCGTTTTGGCGATTCGTACGTGCTTGACTATACTCCGGCGGAGCCTGCCCGTCTGCTTTGGCCTATCAACCAAGGAGCTCTTACTAATAATCCATTGTTGAAACAAACGGTTGGTTATTAAATTTTTGTCGGATAAGAATCTTTAATTGCATAAAAAGACGGTGTTCTTTATGAAATTAATAAAGAAACCGTCTTTTTATTTTCTAATTTCAATAAAAACTTTTATTTTTACACCCGTAAAATTATAAATATTATGAGAAACCCTAGCTTATTACTGCTAATTGTTGTTTTTATATTAGCACCCTTCAAGTTGAGTGCGGCGGCAGATACGGTTGTTGTCCGCGAAACCCGGATTCCTGTGTTGATTGAAAGGCAGGATAATGAGTTGTTTCATTTACGTATAGAGGCTACTCAAAGTCAGATGCTGAATGAAGTGAAGTTGGACTTCGGCAAAGACGTGAATTTGAATGAAATTGAATCTGTGAAACTGTATTATGGTGGAACTGAAAGCGTGGAGAGGAGGGGAAAGACTTATTTTGCTCCGGTAGATTATATATCTAATAATACTCCGGGAAAAACATTGGCTGCCAATACTTCTTATTCCGTTTTGAAGTCGGAAGTGAAGGCCCCGAAGCGTGAGGTTGTATTGAAAGCTGACCAAAAATTGTTTCCGGGAGTGAATTATTTTTGGATTAGCCTGCAAATGAAGCCTGTTGCTTCTATCTTGTCCAAAGTGTCGGCAGAAGTGGTGGAAGCTAAGATTGACGGACAGGTTGCTCCTTTGAAGATAGCCCGTAAGGCGGATACCCATTATATGGGGATCGGCGTGCGCCATGCCGGTGACGACGGGGCTGCTGCCTATCGTATTCCCGGATTGGCCACTTCAAATAAAGGAACCTTGTTGGGGGTATATGATGTACGCTATAATAATAGTGCGGATTTACAGGAGTATGTGGAAATAGGTCTGAGCAGAAGTACGGACGGAGGTCAGACTTGGGAGAAAATGCGCATTCCGATGGCATTTGGTGAATATGATGGGTTGCCTAAAGCACAGAATGGAGTAGGCGATCCGGCCATTTTGGTTGATAAGAAGACAGGAACTATCTGGATTGTCGCTGCCTGGACACATGGTATGGGAAATGGGCGTGCGTGGTGGAATTCACAAACAGGCATGGACCGTAATCATACAGCACAATTAATGATGGTGAAAAGTGATGATGATGGTAAGACCTGGTCGGAGCCTATGAATATAACAGAACAGGTGAAAGATCCGTCATGGTATTTCTTGCTGCAAGGTCCCGGTAGAGGTATCTCTATGGAAGATGGAACATTGGTCTTTGCCAGCCAGTATATTGGTAATGACCGTATTCCTAATGCCGGTATTATATACAGTAAGGATCATGGAAAAACCTGGAATATCAGTACATTGGCACGCACTAATACAACTGAATCTCAGGTAGCGGAAGTGGAACCGGGAGTGCTGATGCTGAATATGCGTGATAATCGTGGTGGCAGTCGTGCCGTTTCTACAACTACAGATTTAGGTAAAACATGGAAAGAACATGAGTCTTCACGTACAGCCTTACAGGAACCGGTTTGTATGGCCAGTTTGATTAGTGTTAAAGCTAAAGAGAATGTATTGGGTAAAGACATCCTTTTGTTCTCTAATCCGAATGATGCCAAGAACCGTCATAGCATTACCATCAAAGCAAGTCTGGATGGTGGGGTGACTTGGTTGCCCGAGAATCAATTGCTGCTGGATGCCGGTTGGGGTTGGGGATACAGCTGCTTGACTATGATTGACAAGGAAACAGTAGGAATTTTATATGAAAGCAGTGTGGCCCACATGACTTTCCAAGCGATAAAGCTGAAAGATATTATTAAGACCAAATAAATAATGAAACGCAGATTTTCTAGTTTTATTGGTATGATACTGGTTTGTGCTGTAACTATAGCACAAACCAGTATCTCGTTACTTCCTAAACCTCAGTTGTATAAGGATACGGGGAAGAACTTTACTATGGGAAAGGTGAAACTTTCTACTCCGGTGTTGAGGCCGGAGTGGGAAGTTTTTATCATGAATGCAGGTGGTGAGATTGTTGAACACTCGTCATCGGTGATTGAAGTGGAACTGGTTCCGTCTATTGAGGAGGCCAGGTTAAATGGGGCTGAAGCCTATCGTCTTTCTGTTTCAAACAAGCGGATAAAGATAGAGGCTGTAACAGAACAGGGAGTGTATTGGGCTATGCAGACACTTCGGCAATTGGAACGGAAAAAAGGGAAGAGAAGTTCTGTTGCCGGATGTGAGATTGTAGACTGGCCGGCATTCCGGATACGCGGATTTATGCAGGATGTGGGACGCAGTTATATTTCAATGGAAGAATTGAAAAGAGAGATCGAGATTTTATCCCGGTTTAAGATTAATGTATTTCATTGGCATCTTACTGAAAACCAGGCATGGAGATTGGAAAGTAAAATCTTTCCTATGCTGAATGATAGTGTGAACACCATCCGTATGCCGGGTAAATATTATACGCTGGAAGAGGCACGCGATTTGGTGGATTTTTGTAAGAAACATCAGGTGTTGTTGATTCCTGAGATAGATATGCCGGGGCATAGTGCTGCCTTTGTGCGTGCTTTCCGCCATGATATGCAAAGTCCGGAAGGGATGAAAATATTGAAACTGTTGCTGGATGAGGTGTGTGAGACATTTGATGTGCCTTATTTACATATAGGTACGGATGAGGTGGAGTTTACCAATCCGCATTTTGTACCCGAAATGGTGGCGTATGTACGCTCAAAAGGGAAAAAAGTAATATCCTGGAATCCGGGCTGGCACTATAAACCGGGGGAAATAGACATGACACATTTGTGGAGTTACCGTGGAAAGGCGCAACCGGGTATTCCTGCTATCGATTCCAAATTTCATTATCTGAATCATTTTGATGTTTTCGGTGATATTGTAGCTTTGTACAACAGCCGTATTTATGATCAGGCAGAAGGCAGTGAGGACATTGCGGGAACTATATTGGCTTTGTGGCACGATCGTTTGATTGACAATGAGTGGAATCTGGTTATTGAAAATGGCTTGTATCCCAATATGCTTGCTATTGCCGAGCGTGCCTGGAGAGGGGGAGGTACGGAATATTTTGACGGACTGGGTACGATACTTCCACCCGAAGACACGGAAGCATTCAAAGAATTCGCTGATTTTGAAAAGCGTATGTTGTGGCATAAGGAGCATACGTTTAAAGGATATCCTTTCGCCTATGTAAAACAGACTAATGTAAAATGGAATATTACGGATGCTTTTCCTAATGGGGGAGATATGGATAAGGTGTTCCCGCCTGAACAGGAATTAAAGGATACCTATCATTATAACGGGAATACGTATGGTGTACGTCAGGCAATAGGGGCAGGTATTTATTTACGCCATGTCTGGGGGACGTTTGTTCCCGGATTTTATGTCGATCCTAAAGAGGATCATACCGCGTATGCATATACTTGGGTATATTCTCCTAAAGATCAGGAAGTGGGGTTATGGGCAGAATTTCAGAATTATAGCCGTTCGGAGATGGATCTGGCTCCGCTGCAAGGTAAATGGGATTATAAAGGTAGCCGTATTTGGATTAATGATAGGGAGATAATGCCTCCTGTATGGACAGCAACCCATCAGGTGAAGAGTAATGAAATTCCATTAGGAAATGAAAATTGTGTGGCACGTTCTCCACTGGCTGTGCATTTAAATAAGGGTTGGAATAAAGTGTTCCTGAAATTACCTGTCGGTAAGTTCCGGATGGACCAGACGCGTCTTGTGAAGTGGATGTTTACTGCTGTCTTTGTGACTCCTGACGGAGAAAGGGCGGCAGAGGGATTGATTTATTCACCAGATAAACAAAAATAAAATGAAACGTATTGTCTTATTGTTATTGGGATTATTATTAGCGTTACCCCAGTTTGCTCAGGAACGCAAGTATTCTACTTTTTATGAGCAGAGAGCGACTTTGTTTGAAGAACTTCCGGTTACTTCAAAAGATATTATTTTTTTAGGGAACAGTATTACCAACGGTTGCGAGTGGGCTGAGTTGTTCCAAAATAAGAATGTGAAGAACAGGGGTATCAGTGGAGATATCTGTATGGGGGTATATGACCGTTTGGATCCGATTGTAAAGGGAAAACCGGCAAAGATTTTTTTATTGATCGGTATCAATGATGTTTCTCGGGGAACGTCTGCGGATAAAATTATTTCAGAAATAAGTATGATTGTTCGGAAAATAAAGCAAGAATCTCCAAAAACAAAATTATATTTGCAAAGTGTATTGCCGGTGAATGATTGTTACGGTATGTTTAACGGGCATACATCACGCTGGCAGGTGGTAAAACAAATTAATGATTTGTTGGAACCATTGGCGGTAAAGGAAGGAGCTGCCTATATTGATTTGTATAGTCATTTTGTGGAGAAAGAGACAGGCAAGATGAATCCAGTATATACTAATGACGGATTACATTTATTAGGAAAGGGATACTTGCTGTGGCGTGATATTGTAAAACCTTATGTTGACCAGAAATGAAGAAGACATTAATACTGATTTTATGTTTGTTTCTTTGTACCGTTTCATTTGCACGGAAGCGGGTGAAGGTTGCTTGTGTAGGTAATAGCATTACCTATGGCATAGGTGTATCCGATCCTGATAAGGAGTCCTATCCTGCCCGGTTACAGCAAATGCTGGGTGAAGGGTATACGGTGGAGCGTTTTGGAAAGCCGGGAGCTACGTTGCTGAACAAGGGACACCGGCCTTTTATGCAACAGAAAGAGTTTAAGGATGCATTGGCTTTTGCCGGTGATGTAGTGGTTATTCATTTAGGAGTGAATGATACAGATCCGCGTGATTGGCCCAATTACCGTGATTTTTTTATAGCGGATTATCGTGCACTGATTGATTCGTTCAGAGTGGCGAATCCTGAATGTCGTATTTTGATTGCCCGTCTGACTCCGATTGCCGACCGCCATCCGCGGTTTGAGTCCGGCACACGCGACTGGCATGATGAGATTCAGCTGGCTATAGAAACGATAGCGAAATACGCACAAGTACAGTTGATAGATTTCCATGCACCTTTATATCCATATCCTTTTATGTTGCCCGATGCTGTCCATCCTGATAAGGAAGGTGCGGCTGTCCTGGCAAAAACGGTGTATGAAGGCATAACCGGTGATTTTGGCGGTTTGCAAATGCCGGAAATTTATACGGACAATATGGTATTGCAGCATGGACGTCTGCTGACTATTCAGGGAAAAGCGGATGCCGGTGAGAAAGTAACTGTTTCCATAGACAGGCAGCAACTTCAGGCTGTGACGGGAGCAGATGGAAAGTGGGCGGTGGATGTCCGGCCATTGAAGGCGGGCGGTCCATATACGCTGACTGTTTCTACAGAAAAACGGAAACTGGTCTATGAAAATGTGTTGGCGGGAGAAGTGTGGCTCTGTTCCGGACAATCGAATATGGAGTTTTATCTGAATTGGAGTGCGACTGCCGCACAAGATGTTCCTCAAGCTGCAAATAGCAATATCCGTTTATATGATATGAAAGCCCGTTGGCGTACGGATGCGGTGGAGTGGGATGCTTCGGTACTCGATTCATTGAATCATCTGCAATATTATAAGGATACACGGTGGACAGTTTGTTCGCCTGAAACAGCCGGTAATTTCTCGGCGGTGGCTTACTATTTCGGAAAGAAATTGCAGGATAGTTTGCAAGTCCCTGTAGGACTGATTTGCAATGCCATTGGCGGATCTCCTACTGAAGCATGGATAGACCGTAGTACATTGGAATATCGTTTCCCGGCTATTTTACGTAATTGGATGCAGAATGATTTTATCCAAGACTGGGTGTGTGGGCGTGCTGCCTTGAATGTAAAGCAGTCTTCCAATAAATTGCAACGCCATCCTTATGAGCCTTGTTATTTGTATGAATCGGGTATCCGTCCTTTGGAACAGTTTCCGGTCAAAGGCTTTATTTGGTATCAGGGTGAGTCTAATGCCCATAATCGGGAGGCTCATGAAAGGTTGTTCAGATTGTTGGTGGAAAGTTGGCGCAAGAATTGGGGGGATGCGGAACTTCCATTCTATTTTGTCCAATTGTCCAGTATAGACCGTCCGTCATGGACTTGGTTCCGTGATAGCCAGCGTCGTTTGATGGCGGAGATTCCTCATACCGGTATGGCTGTCAGTTCAGATAGGGGAGACTCATTGGACGTACATCCCAAACAGAAAAGAGAAGTCGGTGAACGGTTGGCTGCATGGGCTTTGAATAAAACATACGGATATAAAAATGTCATTCCTTCGGGACCGCTTTATAAATCAGTCGTATTTAGTGGAGGTGCGGCTTATATTTCTTTTGATTATGCGGAGGAGTTGTCCACTTCGGATGGGAAACCGCTTCGTACATTCGAAGTGGCAGGTGATGATGGATTATTTTATCCGGCACAGGCTGTTGTTGAAAACGGTAAAATAAAAGTATGGAGTGACAAGGTGAAAGAGCCGGAAACGGTTCGTTACGGATGGCAGCCATTTACCCGTGCCAATCTGGTAAATGGCGCCGGTTTGCCTGCATCCACATTCCGGGCTGAATAGTATATGAATTAATAAAGATAGGTAAGATGAAGAAAACATTAAAAGTTTTGATGATGTTAGGATGCTTTCCGATGATGCTCAGTGCAAAGGAGTATAAGAAGTCAGAGAGTCTGAGTCTTGATAAGGGATGGGAGTTCGCCCAGGTCGGCCGGAACGAATGGTTGCCGGCTACGGTGCCCGGAACGGTACATCAGGATTTGATTTCTCATAATAAGCTGCCTAATCCATTTTATGGGATGAATGAGCAAAAAGTGCAGTGGGTAGAGAATGAGGACTGGGTTTATAAAACTACTTTTAATGTGACGGATGAGCAACTCTCGCAGGATGCTGCCTTGTTGATTTTGGAAGGGTTGGATACGTATGCGGATATTTACCTGAACGGCTCTTTGTTGGAACGTACGGACAATATGTTTGTCGGCTATACTCTTCCGGTAAAAGAGGTGTTGCGGAAGGGAGAAAACCATTTGCAGATTCTGTTTCATTCACCTGTCAAGCAAACTTTACCCCAATGGGAAACCAATGGTTTTGATTATCCTGCTGATAATGATCATAGTGATAAGCGGGTTAGTATCTATAGCCGTAAAGCGCCTTACAGTTATGGCTGGGATTGGGGAATCCGCTTGGTAACCAGTGGTATTTGGCGGCCTGTGACACTGACTTTCTATGATGTGGCACGCATTGATGATTACTATGTACGTCAGGCTTCGGTAACAAAAGATCTGGCGAAAGTTGAAAACCGCCTGACTGTAAACAGTGTTTCTGCAACTCCTCAGAAAGCGGAAGTAACCGTTGCTTATTCTTATAAGGAGGGTGAAAAGGTAACCGAACAGAAAGAGGTGACATTGCAGCCGGGAACAAACCATATTCTTCTTCCCATAGAGATACGGCAGCCTCATTTATGGATGCCTAATGGTTGGGGGGAACCTGCATTGTATGACTTTGAAGCCGTAATAAAGGTGGATGGTAAAGTGATAGCTTCTCAAAAAGAGCGTATCGGACTCCGTACAATAAAGGTGGTGAAAGAAAAAGACGATCAGGGAGAATCCTTCTATTTTGTAGTCAATGGTGAACCTATGTTTGCCAAAGGCGCGAATTTTATCCCGGATGATGCTTTGCTGCCTAACATTACTGAAGAACGTTACCGCCAGTTGTTCAAGGATGTGAAAGATGCCAATATGAATATGATTCGTGTATGGGGTGGAGGAATTTATGAGGATGATGCTTTTTATCAGGCGGCGGACGAGAATGGAATTTTAGTTTGGCAGGATTTTATTTTTGCCTGCACTACTTATCCGTCCGATCCTGCTTTTATGAAACGGGTAGAGGCCGAGGCGGAATATAATATCAAGCGTTTACGGAACCATGCCAGTCTGGCTATGTGGTGTGGAAACAATGAAATTTATGAAGGTATGCGCTACTGGGGATGGGATAAGAAATACACTGATCCCGGTATTATGGAAGGAATGAAGCAGGGCTATGACAAACTTTTCCGTGAGTTGTTGCCTCGTAAAGTAGCTGAACTTGATCCGGACCGTTTCTATATGCATGGTTCTCCGTACGAGGCCAATTGGGGACGTCCCGAAAGTTGGAAGATTGCAGACAGCCATAATTGGGGTATCTGGTATGGTCAGAAACCGTTTGAAAGTCTGGATACGGAAATTCCGCGTTTTATGAGTGAGTTTGGTTTTCAGGCATTTCCTGAAATGAAGACGATTGCTACTTTTGCCTCACCGGAAGATTATGCATTGGAATCGGAGGTGATGAATGCTCATCAAAAAGCCACTATCGGTAATTTCCTCATCAAGAAGACTATGGGACTGTATTATAAAGTGCCTGAAGATTTCGATCAGTTGGTTTATATGGGTTTGGTTTTGCAGGGGGTAGGAGTGCGCCAGGGTTTGGAAGCCCATCGTCGTAACCGTCCCTATTGTATGGGGACTTTATATTGGCAGCTGAATGACAGCTGGCCGGTCGTTTCCTGGTCGAGCATTGATTATTATGGCAATTGGAAAGCGTTGCATTATCAGGCAAAAAGAGCTTTTGCTCCGGTATTGGTAGATGCTGTCAAGGAAGGGGAGGATTTGAATATTTATGTTATGTCGGACAAGCTGGAAGCGGATAAAGAGGTGACTTTATTGTTGCGTGTGATGGATTTTAATGGAAAAGTTCTGACTAAAAAGAGTATCAAGGGTGAGGTTCCGGCCAATGCTTCCACCTTATATTATAAGGAACCTTATGCGGGTATAACAACAAGTCCTCAAAATACTTTTCTTCTAATGACATTAAAAAATAAGAAAGGTGAGGTTTTATCCGAAGAAATTTATTACTTTAACCACGCAAAAGATCAGGAGCTTCCGAAGACTGAGATCCGCTATAAAGTGAAGCCGATGGATGGAAAATATGAAGTGACTCTGTCTGCCAGACAGCTGGCCAGGGATGTGTTCATAGAGATTCCTGTTCAAGGTGTGAGATTTACTGACAACTTCTTTGACTTGTTGCCGGGACAGACAAAGAAAGTGATTATTACTTCAGATAAACTGAAGAAGAATGAAAAGGTTGATATAACTATTAAGCAATTAAGTGATACTAACTAATCAATTAATATCTATTATGAAAACTTTAATGGGCCTTGCAGGGCTGACAATGGCAGGTTTTATGCTTTTATCCTGTAACACAGAAGTGAAAGAAGCAAATTATCAGATAATTCCGTTACCGCAGGAAATTTCGGTAATGGATCAGGCTGCTCCGTTTATTTTGTCAAATGGAACTAAGATAATGTATCCGGAAGGCAATGAAAAAATGCAAAAGAACGCTGAATTTTTGGCAAGTTATATCAAAGATCTTACCGGAAAGTCATTGGCTGTACAAGCCGGTACAGACGGCAAAGGAATAATCCTGCAATTAGGTGGAAATGCTGAAAATCCTGAAGGATACCAGTTAAAGGTAACCAGCGACCAAGTGGTTATTTCAGGACCTACGGAAGCCGGAGTATTTTATGGCATCCAGACGTTGCGTAAATCTATTCCGGTAGCACAAGGAGTGGATATCGCTTTACCGGCGGTTGAAATCAATGACTATCCTCGTTTCTCTTATCGTGGTGCAATGTTGGATGTGTCACGTCATTTTTTCCCGGTAGATTCAGTAAAGCGTTTTATTGATATGCTGGCTTTGCACAACATCAACCGTTTCCACTGGCATTTGTCTGAAGACCAGGGATGGAGAATCGAAATCAAGAGTCGTCCTGAACTGACTGAAATAGGTTCTAAAAGAGCGGAAACGGTTATCGGACATAACTCGGGAAAATATGATGGCAAGCCTTATGGTGGATTCTTCACACAGGAAGAAGCAAAAGAAATTGTAGCTTATGCTGCCGAACGTCATATTACGGTTATACCGGAAATTGATATGCCGGGACACATGCAGGCTGCTTTGGCTGCATATCCTAACTTGGGCTGTACTGGTGGTCCGTACGAAGTATGGAAAATCTGGGGGGTATCAGAAGATGTGCTTTGCGCAGGAAATGATGAAACCTTGAAATTCATTGAAGATGTATTAGGGGAAATTATTCAGATTTTCCCGTCAGAATATATTCATGTAGGTGGTGACGAATGTCCTAAGGTACGTTGGGCAAAATGTCCAAAGTGCCAGGCTCGTATCAAGGCTTTAGGTCTTAAGTCTGACAAGAATCATACTGCCGAGGAAAGATTGCAGAGTTTCATTATCAATCATGCAGAGAAGTTCCTGAACGGACACGGACGTCAGATTATCGGTTGGGATGAAATTCTGGAAGGCGGATTGGCTCCCAATGCCACTGTAATGTCATGGCGTGGTGTTGCCGGAGGTATTGAAGCCGCAAAACAGAAACATGATGTAATTATGACTCCTAATACTTATTTGTATTTCGACTATTACCAAACCAAGGATATTGCTAATGAACCTGAGGCTATTGGTGGATATGTACCCGTTGAAACAGTATATAACTATGAGCCGATGCCGGCTGATCTGACTCCGGAAGAGCAGAAATACATCATTGGCGTACAGGCCAACTTATGGACTGAATACATTCCTACCTACAGTCAGGTAGAATATATGGAATTACCCCGTATGGCTGCTTTGTCTGAAATTCAGTGGACCATGCCGGAAAAGAAAAACTATGAAGGTTTCTTGAAGCGTTTGCCTCAGTTGGTAGATATTTATGATGTTTATAAATATAATTATGCCAAGCATGTCTTTGATGTAAATGCTGTATTTACTCCTAATCCGAAAGATGGTACGCTGGATGTTACTTTGTCTACTATTGATAATAGTCCTATCTATTACACTTTGGATGGAACGGAACCTTCCGCTGCTTCCCAGTTGTATACGGAAACATTGAAATTGAAACAGAATTGTACTTTTAAAGCGATTACTGTACGTCCTGCAGGAAATAGCCGCGTGGTTACAGAGGAAATTGCTTTTAACAAGGCTAGTATGAAACCTGTCACTATGTTGCAACCGGTAAACAAGCAATATGAATTCAAAGGCGCTCCCACTTTGGTGGACGGATTGAAAGGTAACGGTAACTATAAGACGGGCCGTTGGATTGCTTTCTATAAAAATGATATGGAAGCAGTTATTGATATGCAGCAACCGACAGAAATCAGCAGCGCTTCTATTTCTACTTGTGTGGAAAAAGGTGACTGGGTGTTTGATGCCCGTGCTTTTTCTGTAGCTGTATCCGAAGACGGAAAGAACTTTAAGGAAATTGCTTCAGAAAAATATCCGGCAATGAAGCAGGATGACAAGAATGGAGTGTTCAACCATACGTTGACTTTCGATCCGGTGACTGCCCGTTATGTGAAAGTGACCGCTTTAGCGGAACATAGCATTCCTGCTTGGCACGGTGGCAAAGGAAATCCGGCTTTCTTGTTTGTTGATGAAATTTCATTAAATTGATAGTTATATTCAAATAATGACTGTGTGCCAAAAGTGTGATAGAGTACCGTTGGGCGTGAGGTGGAATGCCTCCGTCCATATGCGTAAGGAATGTTGTGTTTGCGTTGGTGCAATCCGTTTCTGGGGCAAGCGGGATGGCTGATTTGCTTTTGGCACACTTTTTATTATTTGCTTCACCATGAAAACATGATCAGAAAAATAATATATGGCGTTTATGCGATACTGGGCATGATGACAATGGCTGCTTGTAGCGGTCAATCGGATGCTTCTGAAATATCTCTTGAGAAAATGCATGGGTTCCCTACAGAGAATACCGGTTTTCTTAAGGGAGTTTCTGCATTATATGCGGGAGTGATTGAAGGAAATTTGCTGATAGCCGGAGGTTGTAATTTCCCTGATATACCGGTAGCCGATGGAGGAAAAAAAGCTTATTATCGGGATATATATATCGCCCCTTTGTCAAATGATACGGCTTTTGAGTGGAAGAAAATAGGCCAACTGCCTCAGGCAGCAGCTTATGGAGTCACTATTTCTACTGAAAAAGGGTTAATTTGTGTTGGAGGGACTACGGCAACACACAGCTTGTCTGATGTTTTTCTTTTATCTTTGCAAAAAGACACCTTGAAAAGAGAAACTTTGCCCTCTTTGCCTGTAACTATGGATAATATGGCAGGTGCATTAGTAGGACATTCACTATATATTGTCGGTGGAAATGTAAATGGCATTCCATCCTCGGCCATGTACATGCTTGATCTGTTGGATTTGTCTGGAGGATGGAAAAGAGAAACAGATATTCCGGGTGAACCCAGAGTACAACCTGTTTGCGTGGCACAAGATGGAAAACTTTATGTGTGGGGGGGATTTGCCCCGGCTGTTGAAGGGCATCAGGCTTCTTTGTCAGTAGATGGATATATGTATTCTCCGGAAACGAAAGAATGGTCATCGGTTGCCACCCCGTATGATGCGGAAGGTAATGAGATCTCTTTAGGTGGTGGAATGGGAACCTCTTTTGGCGAGGGTATGATATTGTGTGCCGGAGGAGTTGATAAGGATATATTCTTAAAAGCTCTGCAAGGTATTTATGCGGGAAAAGAATATTTGTCACATCCTGTAGAGTGGTATCGGTTTAATAGAAACCTGCTGCTCTATCATCCGCAGACGGATAAATGGACTACATTAGGCGAATATGAGCAAGGTGCGCGTGCCGGAGCTGTAATAGTTTCGCAGGACGGATTTCATTACATTATTAATGGAGAATTGAAACCGGGCATTCGTACTAATGAAATTAATAGAATTAAAGAAAAGAGAAGATGAGAAGATTGATTATATTGGCGGAAGTTGCATTGGGCTTGCTGTTTGCAAGTTGCACGAAAGAAGAGCAACGCACACTTTCTGTTATTCCCGCACCATTAAAGGTGGAATTACAGCAGGAAGTGTTTTCATTGAATTCGGAAACAGGGTTATATATAGATGCGTCTGAGGGGGACAAGAAGATTTTGGAAGATTATCTGGTGGCTTCTTCCATGAATTTGAAACCGGTAATAGCAGAAGAGGGACATAATGTTGTCTTGAAACAAGTGGCGGAACTGCCGGAGGTAAACTCTTCCGAGGGATATGTTCTGACGGTAACTCCTGATCAGGTACTTATTCGTGCAACTTCCGGGGCAGGATTGTTCTATGGAGTTCAGACTATGCTGCAAATGGTTGATGAAAAAGGATTGCCGGCAGGAGTCATTACGGATGAACCCCGTTTTGCTTATCGTGGCTTTATGATGGATGTTTCCCGTCATTTCTTCGATAAGGAATTTATAAAAAAGCAGATGGATGCTTTGGCATATTATAAATTGAACCGTCTGCATCTGCATCTTACTGACGCTGCGGGCTGGCGTCTTGAAATAAAAAAATATCCCCGTCTGACAGAATTTGCGGCATGGCGTGAGTTTCCTACCTGGAAAGAATGGTGGAATAACGGACGACGGTATGAAGAAGAAGGCAGTAAAGATGCTCACGGAGGTTATTATACTCAAGATGATATCCGCGAACTGGTGGCATACGCTCAGGAGCGTTTTATTACTGTTATTCCTGAGATAGAGATGCCTGCGCATTCGGAAGAAGTACTGACTGCTTATCCTGAGTTGTCTTGTACACACGAACCTTACAAACAAGCCGATTTCTGTGTCGGTAATGAAAAGACTTTTGAGTTTCTGGAAAATGTGTTGACAGAGGTAATGGAACTTTTCCCGTCCGAATATATTCATATAGGAGGGGATGAGGCAGGTAAAGCCTCATGGCCCACTTGCAAACTGTGCCAGGCACGTATGAAAAAAGAAGGCTTGAAAGATGTGAACGAGTTACAGAGTTATCTGATTCATCGTATTGAGGTCTTTTTGAATGCCCACGGACGTAAATTATTGGGTTGGGATGAAATATTGGAAGGTGGTTTGGCACCTAATGCCACTGTCATGTCATGGCGTGGCACGGAAGGGGGAATGAAAGCGGTTGATTCCGGCCACATGGCTATTATGAGTCCGGGTGAGTTCTGCTATTTTGATTCTTATCAGGATGCTCCTGATTCCCAGCCGGAAGCAATAGGAGGCTATCTGCCTTTGTCCAAAGTTTATTCATTTAATCCTGTACCCGATACTTTGAGTGCGGATAAAGTCCAGTTGGTGTATGGAGTACAAGCTAATTTATTCACAGAATATATTCCGACTCCGGAACATGCGGAAATGATGATTTATCCTCGTATTCTTGCCTTGGCGGAAGTTGCTTGGAGTGCCCCTTCTGTGAAGAACTATGATGATTTTCATGTTCGTGCATTGAAAGAGGTAGAGGCATTGAAAGCTGAAGGATACCATCCTTTTGATTTGAAAAATGAGATAGGAAATCGTCCGGGAGCGGATCAGCCCGTACAACATTTGGCAGTAGGTAAGAAAGTGGCTTACGGACCGGATGCCGCTTATTATCCCGGCTATTCGGCCGGTGGTGACAGTGCCTTGGTAGATGGTGTGATCGGAGGCTGGACTTATGGTGACAGGCGTTGGCAAGGTTTTATAGACAAGAAAAGAATGGATGTGACCATTGATATGGAAAAAGAAACAGAAATTCATTCTGTTGGAGCAGACTTTATGCAGGTGTGTGGACCTGAAGTCTTTATGCCTTCAGAAGTGATCATTTCCGTTTCCAATGATGGTAAGGAGTTTACGGAACTGAAGCGCATGGAGCATAAAGTAGTGAAGGATGACAAAGTGACTTTCATCAACTTTGGTTGGGAAGGAAATGCCAAAGCACGTTACATACGTTATCAGGCATCTTCGGGCGAATTCGGAGGTTTCTTGTTTACAGATGAAATTGTAGTGAAATAATAGAACTTATATAAACAACAAATAGCATGAAGAAACAAATTTTGTTATCGGCTGTTCTGGCTTGTATCTCAGTTTTTTCTGCGGCAGCACAGAAAGAGCCGGTAGATTATGTAAACCCTTTTGTGGGTACTACTAATTACGGTACGACAAACCCCGGAGCATTAACCCCTCATGGAATGATGTCGGTGACTCCTTTCAATGTGATGGGGGTTCCCGAAGGGGATAAGGATAAAGACAAGCAATGGTGGTCCACTCCATACGAATTCAATAATAAATATCTTACCGGCTTTGCGCACGTTAATCTTAGCGGGGTAGGCTGTCCGGAATTGGGATCATTGTTATTAATGCCTACCACCGGCAAACTGGATGTGGATTATCATAATTATGGAAGCTTCTATCAAGGTGAAACTGCAAATCCGGGTTATTATACCAATATACTGGATAAATACAATGTGAAATGTGAACTGACTGCCACTCCACGTACCAGTATGGCACGCTTTACTTTTCCTGCCGGACAAAGCAATATCTTGTTGAATCTGGGAGAGGGATTGACCAATGAGAGTGGTGCTACCGTTCGTTTTGTAAACGACCGTGAGATTGAAGGTACCAAATTGTTGGGAACTTTCTGTTATAATCCTCAGGCGGTATTTCCTATCTATTTTGTAATGCGTATCAACAAAGTACCGGCAAAACGCGGTTATTGGAAAATGATGCGTCCGATGGGTGTGGAGGCGCAATGGGATGATACGGCCGGTAAATACAAACTCTATACTGCTTATACAAAAGAAATAAGCGGAGATGATATAGGAGTGTGGTTTACTTACGATACCACGGCGGAAGAAGTGATTGAAGTCAGTATGGGCGTGTCTTTTGTCAGCATAGAGAATGCCCGTTTGAATCTGGAAAAAGAACAGCCTTTCGGTACAACATTCGACAAACTGCGTGCGGAAGCCCGTAAGAAATGGAACGATGATCTTTCCCGTATCAAAGTGGAAGGTGGAACGGAAGAGCAAAAAGGAGTATTCTATACCGCTATGTATCACACGATGGTTCATCCGAATATTTTGCAGGATGTAAGCGGACAATATCCACAAATGGAGGGAGATAAGATTTTGACCACCAACCGTAACCGTTACACGGTATTCTCATTGTGGGATACTTATCGTAACTATCACCAGTTGATGACTTTGGTATATCCGGAGCGTCAGATGGATATGATTCACACCATGATGGGCATGTACAAGGAACACGGATGGTTCCCGAAATGGGAATTGTATGGTCGTGAAACATTGACGATGGAAGGTGACCCTTCTATTCCTGTTCTGGTAGACAGTTGGATGAAGGGATTGCAAGACTTTGACATTGACGAAGCTTATAAGGGAATGTATAAGTCGGCCACTACTCCGGGCAAGGATAATCTGATGCGTCCGGATAATGACGATTATATGTCCAAAGGGTATGTGCCGATGGAAAGTCAGTATGATAATTCGGTTTCTCATGCTTTGGAATACTATGTTGCCGACTATGCACTTTCTACCTTGGCGGAGGCTTTAGGTAAGAAAGAAGATGCGAAATTGTTCCGCAAACGTTCTATGGGCTATAAAAATTATTATAGCAAGGATTTCGGAACCTTGCGTCCGATAACTAAAGAAGGCAAATTCTATGAACCGTTTGATCCGAAAGAAGGAGCTAATTTTGCACCTAGTCCCGGTTTCCATGAAGGTAATGCATGGAATTACACTTTCTTTGTGCCTCATGATATCAATGGCTTGGTAAAGTTGATGGGGGGCGACAAGAAATTTGTTGATAAATTGCAAAGCGTGTTTGATGAAGGGAATTATGATCCTGCCAATGAACCCGATATAGCCTATCCTTACCTGTTCAGTCGTTTCAAAGGTGAAGAATGGCGTACACAGAAATTGGTGAAGGAATTGCTGGCTAAGTATTTCACAACTAAGCCGGATGGAATTCCCGGCAATGATGATACGGGTACGATGTCTGCATGGGCTATATTCAGTATGATGGGATTCTATCCGGATTGTCCGGGTGTGCCCGAATATACATTGACCACTCCTACTTTTGATAAAGTGACCGTTCAGCTTGATCCTAAATATTGGGGCAAGAAAGAATTGGTTATCAAGAAAGAAGGACAAGGGGATTATATAAAGGAAATCAGACTGGGCAATAAGAAAATTAATAAATATTTGATTTCGCATGATGATTTGATCAAGGCAGGTGAAATTACTTTTATAGTAACAGAAAATCCTAATAAGAAATAACTATGAATACGAAACGATTTTTGTGTGCTGCGTTAGGAGCTGTTTGTTATTTTGCTTTTTTGCAAGCGCAGGTACGTACAGAGCAGACTTTCGAAAAAGGGTGGAAATTTACGCGTGAAGATAATGCGGAATTTGCCAATCCCGGTTATAATGACAGTAAATGGCAGAACGTCACCGTTCCTCATGATTGGGCGATTTATGGTCCGTTCAGTATCAATAACGACAAGCAGGAAATGGCTATTACTCAAGATGGACAGACCGAGGCGATGGAACATGCCGGACGTACCGGAGGTCTTCCGTTTGTAGGAACCGGATGGTATCGCCTGAACTTTGATGCTCCTGGTTTTGAGAAAGGCAAGAAAGCGACTTTGATATTTGATGGAGCAATGAGCCATGCCCGTGTTTATGTGAACGGGCAGGAGGCCGGTTATTGGCCCTACGGTTATAATTCTTTTTATGTGGATGCGACCCCTTATCTGAAACCGGGTGAGAGGAACGAACTGGCAGTCCGTTTGGAAAACGAGCCTGAATCATCACGTTGGTATCCGGGGGCCGGATTGTACCGCAATGTTCATCTGGTAATCAATGAAGATACGCATATTCCTGCTTGGGGGACGTATGTTACCACTCCTGTGGTGACAGACAAATATGCAAAAGTGTCTTTGAAAACTTCTTTGGTTAGCCCTGAAGGAGCTAATAAGGATAATTACCGTATTGTGACGCAGATCAAGGATAAAAACGGCAAAGTGGTTGCTACCGGAGAAAACAAGTTGAGTGTTTTTGATAATGCTTTGTTTGAACAGGAGTTTGCAGTGGCTAATCCTGAGTTGTGGAGTCCTAATACTCCGGTTCTTTATACAGCTGAATCCAAAGTATATGAAGGGAATACCTTGAAAGACGAATATACCACCCGCTTTGGTATCCGTACTTTGGAGATTGTCCCCGGCAAGGGCTTTTTCCTGAATGGAAAGCTGACCAAATTCAAAGGGGTATGTAACCATCATGACTTGGGTCCGTTAGGCGGTGCTGTAAATGATGCCGCTATACGTCGTCAGATTCGTATTCTGAAAGATATGGGTTGTAATGCCATCCGTACTTCTCATAATATGCCGGCACCCGAATTGGTGGAGGCTTGTGATGAAATGGGTATGATGCTGATGGTGGAGTCTTTCGACGAGTGGAAATCGGCAAAGATGGCCAACGGTTATCATAAAATATTTGATGAATGGGTGGAGAAGGATCTGACTAATCTGATCCGTCATTACCGTAACAATCCGAGTATTGTTATGTGGTGCATCGGTAACGAAGTACCCGACCAGTGGAATGGCAATAACGGACCAAAGCTTTCGCGTATGTTACAGGATATCTGTCATCGTGAAGATCCTACCCGTCCTGTAACACAAGGTATGGATGCGCCTGATGCTGTAGTAAATAATAATATGGCTGCTGTGATGGATGTGGCCGGTTTCAATTACCGCCCTCATAAATATCCAGAAAACTATAAGAAATTGCCTCAGCAGATTATTCTAGGTAGTGAAACAGCTTCTACAGTAAGTTCGCGTGGCGTCTATAAATTCCCTGTTGTCCGTCAGGCTATGAAGAAATATGACGATCATCAGTCTTCTTCTTACGATGTGGAACATTGTGGTTGGTCCAATTTGCCGGAGGATGACTGGATTTGGCATGAGGATAACGCATGGGGTATCGGAGAATTTGTATGGACGGGCTTCGATTATTTGGGCGAACCGACTCCTTATTATACTGATTGGCCCAGCCATTCTTCTTTGTTCGGTATCATCGACCTGGCCGGATTGCCCAAAGACCGTTACTATCTGTATCGCAGTCATTGGAACAAAGATGAAGAAACGCTGCATATCCTTCCTCATTGGACATGGCCGGGACGTGAAGGAGAAGTGACTCCTATTTTTGTTTATACAAATTATCCGTCGGCAGAAGTGTTTATCAATGGCAAGAGTCAGGGTAAGCGTACCAAAGATTTGACTGTAACGGCTGAAAATAGTGCGGATTCTGCTTCCATAGCAGATTTCAAACGCCAGAAACGCTACCGTTTGATGTGGATGGATACAAAGTATGAGCCGGGAACCGTAAAAGTGGTTGCCTATAATGATAAGGGGGAAGCTGTGGCCGAAAAGGAAATCCATACGGCAGGCAAGCCCGACCATATAGAACTGGTTGCAGATCGCAATGAAATAAAGGCTGATGGCAAGGATTTGTCATTTGTCACAGTAAGAGTGGTGGATAAAGAGGGTAATCTTTGTCCCGATGCGCAGCATCTCATCAAGTATTCTGTAAAAGGTGCGGGAACCTATCGTGCCGGTGCAAACGGAGATCCCACTTCATTGGAACTTTTCCATGTTCCGCAGATGAAAGTGTTTAACGGAATGATGACTGCTGTTGTGCAAAGTACTGATAAACCGGGAGAAATCATATTGACCGCAACAGGTAAAGGACTTAAATCAGGTAGGCTAGTTTTAATGAGTAAGTAAAAAGATTTGTTTCAATTTCCACTATCTGTGCCCCGCTTGATTTTATTAAGCGGGGCTTATTTATTAAAAAAGTTGGAAAATAATTGGGGAAATCTGTTTTAGAAAGTGAAAAAGTTGCTATTTTTGTTGGCAAATTTAATATGCCAATTAAAAATTCTAACTTATCATAGTATCATGTTGACCCAAATCATTAACGCAAAGATTCTTACCCCACAGGGCTGGTTGAAGGACGGATCTGTCCTTATGCGCGACAATAAGATTTTAGAAGTTACCAATTGTGATTTAGCTGTTATCGGAGCCGAGCTGATTGACGCTAAAGGTATGTATGTTGTTCCCGGTGGTGTGGAAATCCATTGTCATGGTGGTGGTGGCGGTGATTTTATGGAAGGTACGGAAGAGGCTTTCCGTACAGCCATTAATGCTCACATGAAACATGGTACTACCAGTATTTTTCCAACGTTGTCTTCTTCTACCGTACCGATGATTGAGGCAGCTGCCGAAACTTGTACCAGGTTGATGGCGGAACCGGACAGTCCGGTACTTGGTCTTCATCTTGAAGGGCATTACCTTAATATGAAGATGGCAGGCGGTCAGATGCCTGAAAACATAAAAGACCCGGATCCAAAGGAATATATCCCTATTGTAGAGAAGTGGGGCTGTATCAAGCGTTGGGATGCTGCACCCGAATTGCCGGGTGCTATGCAGTTTGGTAAGTATATCACAGGAAAAGGCATCTTGGCTTCTGTGGCACATACACAGGCCGAATATGAAGATATCCGTGCAGCCTGGGAGTCCGGTTATTCTCATGCTACACATTTCTATAATGCGATGCCGGGCTTCCATAAGCGTCGGGAGTATAAATATGAAGGTACAGTAGAAAGTATCTATCTGATAGACGATATGACAGTGGAAGTGGTAGCCGATGGTATTCATGTTCCTCCTACTATCTTGCGCCTGATATATAAGATTAAGGGTGTGGAACGTGCTTGTGTTATTACCGATGCTTTGGCATGTGCCGCCAGTGAAAGCAATGTAGCTTTCGATCCTCGTGTCATTATCGAGGATGGTGTGTGCAAACTGGCCGACCGTTCTGCTTTGGCAGGCAGTGTGGCTACCATGGACCGTTTGATCCGTACCTTGGTGCAAAAGGCAGAAATCCCATTGGAAGATGCTGTCCGTATGGCTTCGGAAACTCCGTCCAGGATTATGGGAGTATATGACCGCAAGGGCTCACTTCAGAAAGGCAAAGATGCCGATATCTTGATTCTTGACCAGGACTTGAATATCCGTGCCGTATGGGCAATGGGCAAGCTGGTCGAAGGAACTTGTACTTTGTAAGAACCGGCTGAATAAGAACGGAAACAGGACTTTATAAAATCTCCTTTCACACCAAACGGATTATAATTCTATTGATTTACAATTTGTTATGGTGAAAGGAGATTTTCTTTAATTATAAAAACAATGCATTATGAACAAATATTTCTTTAGGTTTTCATTCTATTTTTTCATGGTAGTTCAGTGGTAAAACCACTGTTATATTTGTTTCATCATGATAGATGAATCAGCTTTTAGTATTGCATAATATATCCTCTTCTATCTCTTCTGTTGTTTCTTCATGGTATTCTTTGTAAATACCCCCTTCGTTCAGATAGTGGATAATATCACATATTTCCCTTAGCGAGGCAATGAGATGTGAGGAAATTATCACCGTCTTTTCTTTTGCTTTCAGTTGCCGGATGAGTCTTTTCATCAGGATACATCCCTTCAAGTCCACCCCATTGAACGGCTCGTCAAGAATAAATACGTCATTGTCTTGCAACAATAATGCCATAAATCCCAGTTTCTTTTTCATTCCGGTAGAATATTCGGCAGCATACCTGTCAAGGGGCAGTTGGAAAATTTCATTTAAATGTTGAATGGTGGGTGTATTGACCGGCAGACCTTTGGCCTTCATACAGAATTCCAAGTGTTCAAGACCCGTGATTTGGGAATAAAAGAAGTTGGATGCAGACAGATAACCTGTTTTTAAAGTTTTGCTTTTGGTTATGCTTCCGGTATAATCATAGATTCCCATTATACAATTGAATAAAGTAGTCTTTCCGGCTCCATTCTCGCCCACCAAGCCATATATTTTTCCAGGGTGATACTCCAAATGAATGCCGTTTAATACTTTGACCTTACCGAAACTTTTATGTAAATCATTCACTTCTATCATAATAATCTTTTTAAGCGTTTGTGCGCATGGCAGGTCAGCAATGCTGTAAGTGCTATGCCGGGTATTAAAATAATTGGAACAAAAAGAGAGCCTAAATAAAAAGGCATTAATATACTTAATTGCACAATAAACAACAATAGGGGGGATGGGATGATATGGCGCAACATACCGATACCAATGGCATAAATTAAGGTGGCAGTATAATAAGATAAGAAAAAGAGGATTTCATCTTGGTCATAGGTAGACGCTATAAGCGCTAAGCTGAAAGGAATGGAGGTGATGAAAACATTCCATGCTATGCTTTTTAGTTGGAAAAGGCATAAAGTCTTGAAATTTTTGAAATGAAGAAGATATCTGTTGTCCATTGTTTGCAGATAGCCTGATGCCTGTACCAATCCCCATAGTATGAGACATACTTTGTTTATTTTTATATTTCCGTGTACGGTTCCTGCGGTTGCAAAAAGAAAGAGTAGGATATAGACCCAGAAAGATTGGCGGAATATTCGTATATATTCATAACTTCCTTTGTAAAGAAAAGGAAGACGGACAGGCTTGTGTTCCAGTTTTATTTCTTTCAGGAAAGGTAATAAGGCGGCGAACAGCCATAAGCCGATAGCGTCGGTAAATTGTCCTTTTATTATTTCTATTCCGGCAAAAGGTAATGCGATCAAGGTGTATTCTTTTATCAGGAACACAGAAAGATGAGGCGTTAAAGTGCGTAAAAACTCTTTGTCTTCCCGGACATTATGATAACCGGCTAATAAGAGAACGCATACCACAGGAATAGCGAAACGGTTTTCTGCTAAGAATAATATCATGATGGCAGCCACCGTTAAGATGGTAAGGAAGACTATTCTGAAGATACCCAATTCTATAACTATTCTTCCAAAATTTTTCAGACGAAGCAGCAGATACAGTTGAAACATAAAGTGCTTTTTATTCTGATTGAGGGTACAAAGGAATAAAATATCCGGCTAAGTACCCTCACTGTAGAGTGAAAATTTATTCTTTATGCTTCTTTTTCAGTTCCATCAACTCTTTATTGACGTGTGTCAATTCTTTAATTCTGTCCGATACATGATGGAAGAGGAAGTAGTCTGTCAGTACACCTGCTAAGATTAAACCAAACATTGTTATCATGAGCCACCACAGGTGGCGGTAGGTGTAAAGGAATATGCATATAAAAGGAGTTACCAGCAAATATCCGATGATATAACTCCAATTGATAAGCATTTTATATCGGAGTATATTCTTTATTTGCATTTCAAGGTTTGTTTCTTTTTTTATTTTAGTCAATAAAATAACTCCTGCAAAGTTGACTGTAAGAGCATATAGCAGAAGTCCGAATATTGCCGGCCAAAACACTAATTTACCGTTCAAATGAATAAAATCAACGAACATTAGAATCGTTACTCCTAACATAAATATAGAAGCTATTTTGTCCATCCTCAGCATTCTTTGCAGGCAACTTTCTTTTTGTCGTGACAACATTTCTATAATCTGTTGCTGATGAACCAGTTCATTCTGGCTGACCCGTTCATTCAACTCTTTCCATGCTTTTTGCAATTCTTCAAGTTCCATATAATTGTATGATTACAAGTTCGACATATTTTTTAATTTCTCTTTTATACGGTGCAGTTTTATCGCGACATTATTGCGGTTCGTTCCGGTGATTTCGGCTATCTCATCGTATGATTTCTCGTCCAGCCAGAGCAGGATAAACATACGGTCCACCTTGTTCAGTCGTTTGATGAGTGAATACATTTCTTTCAGCAGTTCGTTGTGTTCACAATCTTCCAGAATATCTACCTGCTGTTCCAAAGGTACATAGTCATACTTCTTTTTCTTTCGGAAGTCCGAGATACACGTGTTCAGGGATATGCGGTAAACCCATGTGACAAACGAACTTTCCCCCCGGAAGTTTTTGTATGACTTCCATATATTGAATACAGACTCTTGAAAAAGGTCGTTCACATCGTCCTTGTTGTCTGCATACATGAAGCATACCTTGTAAATGATGTGCTTGTATTGCACTAGCTTGTCGGCAAATTCCTGTTCTATACTCATCAGCTTTCAAAGGTGTTTTTATTAGGTTAGTCGGTGAAAAGAAGAGAAAGTTACACCTTTATGCTATAAAAGTCTTTGTATTGAAAGTAGGTATTACAGGTCTGTTCTTTCAAATGCAATGATTTGTAATTTTCTTGATGTAGCAGGCTGGATTACTTTTTGCGGACATTAAAGCATTTGTCGAAAAAGTCTTTTTTATTTTTCCCGTAAAAACTACTGTCCAGTCCTTTCCATGTCTTGGGAAATATTTTTTTAGTGAGTTCCACCTCTTCTTCAAGAATCGCAATATTATCAGTCATCAATGCCATGTTCAGTGCGCGGTTGATGCGGGAACCGGCATACCTGAGACTGTCTGTAGCATATTCTTTTATGAGGATGGCATAGGCGGAATCGGCAGACCGATAATTTTTTTGGGCGGTAAGGCTGTCTCCGAAATAATCTTCAAACATCGCTTTCATTGACCATAAGTCGGCATTGAGGGTGGATTGTTTTTCAGCTTGCCGGAGTACAGACAGAATCTCATGGTACTTTTTGCAGGCTGATAAATAACTGATTCTTCCCACATATACTTTTATATTGGTAGGGTCAATGGCTAATGCGCTGTCAAGTTTGGCCCATATTTCCTTGTCGTTTATAGATATATGTTCACTGTCATTAAAGAAGAAAGTGCTGTCTAAAGGAGGCAACCATAGGTTCCTCGCTTCTGCTACCAGACGGTTGGCTTCTTGGGTGTGGAAGTTTTCTTCGGTAGTTACGGGGTTGGAATGGTGTTTGCATGAAACCGTAAGGGTCAATAATAAGCCAAGTAAAATAGTGGTTTTCATCAGTCTGTGTATTATGGTATTAGTTTGTTGCCAACACAAAAATAGGATAAAAAAATGATATTCTTTCTTTTGCATCAAATATATTTCCTTTGATGTTTGGTTATAAACCGTTCTGTCTGTCCGCAGAATACAATGAAACCGTTGTTCTCCGCAGATACCCAATCTTTTTATCAGGGTATCTTCCTGTATATCGCGTATCCTTTTGTTTATTCATTTAGTTTTTTAAGAATGAGTCGACTACCTGATTATTTTTCTCCTTAATCCATCTTTTCCTTTATATTAAGCCTTTTTCCCCTAAAGATTAAGTATCTTTGTCCAGATGTGTTCTATCTCCATAGGTTGCGGAGTTGACTCCATAACCTTTGGAGATAACTCCATAGCCTTTGGAGTCAAGTCCAAAGCTTATGGAGATAGAATACAAAAGGAAGAGAACCCTTAACCATAGAGCAGAAAGGGCTTGCGGATACAGATCAAATCTTTTAATGATGGATATAAAATATGATTTCAAGGCCAACCCTTTCAAGGAAAAGGACGGCAAACCGGTGCTTTATCCGGCGGTAGTGGTGAAGGAAACGATTACTACCGATCACATAGTGAAGGAGTTGTCCAAGCATAGCGCATATTCGGCGGGCTGTGTGGTGGGAGTGCTACAGGAGGTGGCCGATATGGTTGTATCCCATTTGCGGCAAGGAAAAAATGTGAGGCTGGACGGCCTGGGTACGTTTTCTCTTGCCTTGTCCTCGCGTGAGGTGACAGACCGGAAGGAGATACGTGCGGCATCCGTGAGGATAAAGAAGGTGAACTTCCGTCCGGTGCCGGAACTGGTGAAGCGGGTGCGGCAGGAAACAGACATCCTCCGTGCCGAGTTCGGCTTCTTGCCTACGGTGAAAAAGCGTAGCAAGGAGGAGCGTTGGACGTTGCTGGAGGCTTATCTGAAAGAACACGGTTCCATTACACGTCTGGCCTATTCGGAATGGCTGGGGGTGGCGCGCACTACGGCGGCCTACGAACTGAAGGCTTGGTATGAGGAGAAGAGATTGGACAAAGAAGGAAAGCATTCTCATGCGGTGTATGTGCTGCGCAAGCAGGAAGGTATAGCCGAAGTATAGCCCCTTTTTTATCCGTTTGGGAATAAAAAGAGAGGGAAAGTGGTGGTGGCAGCACTTTTTACCCATAAAAAAATGTGCTGCCACCACCCGTTGAAACGCCTTGTTCATGGTGGTTCCAGTAGAGTGGGTGGTAGCAGTGGCAGCACATTTATAAAACTCCGGAGAAGGAGGGATTGCTTGTATTTGTACTCAATCTGAACTCGGAACAAGAGACTTACAGCTTGTCATGCAAGACCCCCGCCGCTTTCAGATAGGCCACGTAGTTCAGATAAAGTTGGAAACGGGCGTCAACTTTCGTTTCGTAAGCCTGTTGCCATAACGCTTGGGCTTCCAAATGGTCGGAGAGTGTTTCCAGACCTACTTCGTACTGGCTTTTGCTGACACGCCTGTTCTCTTCCGCCTGTTGCAGGGAACGGTCGGCAAGTTCGCTTTCCAGCTTTGCTTCGTCCAGATTGTTGGCGGCTTGGGTCAGTTCCAGTAACATTTGCTCGTTCAGGTTTTGCTGTTGAAGGCGGGTCTGTTCCAGTTTGGCTTTGGCTGCACGTACTTTGTTGCTGCGTTCTCCGAAATGGAACAAGGGGATGCTTACATTCAGAAGGACAGAGAAACTGGCGTCGTCCAGGAAATTCTTGTTGTTCAGTTCCAAACCATGTACATAGTCATATGAGCCTTTGATCCCTACTTTGGGAAGCAGTTCACTGCGGTTCAGTTTCACCTGCTGGCGGGCTATCGCCACTTGTTTGTCCAGTATTCCGTATTCCGGACGGCGGGTGATATCCAGTACCTGTACTTCCAGGTCTTTCTCTATCTCCGGGAAATCTCCGGAAACATGAACTTGTGTGGTCAGTGGTTTCCCTATCAGGTGGCAGAGGTTCATGGTAGCCAGGCGGAGAGCATTCTCGGCTTTTCGGATACCTAGCTCGCTTTCATTCAGCTTTACTTGTACTTTCAATACATCATTCTGAGGTTTAAGCCCATGTTTGTAAGCACTCTCTACGTTATTTTTTAGTTCCGTCAATACAGCGTGGTATGCATCGGCTACTGTTTTCATCTCCTTTGCTTTTACTACCAGAGCGTATGCCTGATCTGTTTTCTGAATGACTTCTGTTGCGGTCAGATTTTCATTCATTTGTGCCATTTCTTTGCCCAGCAAGGACATTTTGTAGGCGGCACGGATTTTACCGCCCATGTAGAGGGGCTGTTCCATTTGCACACCGCCCATATAGACCCATCCTATTTTATAGTCCAGGTTAATGCCGGGGAAGTAGGCAAAGCCTGCGGGTTGTCCCGGATTGAACTGTCCTGTTCCATCGGGCAGAAAGACGGGCAGGTTGCCTCCGGCTATGCCGTAACTACCGTCGGCATTACTGTAAAGTCCTGTTCCGCTGACGGTGAAGTTGGGGAAGAAGTTCCCTTTGTAACTCTTGGCTGTATAACGGGCACTTTCCGTCTGTTTCACGGAAGCCGCCATTTCCTTGTTGTATTTTAATGCCATTTCGCGGCACTCTTTCAGACTCAGTGTTTCCTGTGCCCATGCGGGGGTGGCAAGATGCCACAGCAGACAGCAGAGGGGGAGTATCATTGTCTTTTTCATTTATTCTCGGTTTTGTATGTCAGTGAAATGAATCAATCGTTTTTTATCTTGAAGAACAAGGCATATAATATAGGGATAAAGAGCAGCGTGATCAGTGTGCTGCATAGCAATCCGCCCATGATAGCTGCCGCCAAGGAACCGAACATGGCATCGGACAGCAAGGGAATCATACCCAGAATCGTTGTCAGCGAGGCCATCATGACCGGGCGGAGACGGCTTTGGGAACTGTCTATCAGTGCGGTGATTGGTTCTACTCCTTCATTGATCTGAAGGGTGATTTCATCCATCAGCACAATACCGTTTTTAATCAGCATGCCGATCAATCCCAATGTGCCTACAATAGCCACGAAATTGAAGACTTTTCCTGTGAGCAGCATGACCGCTACCACCCCTACAAATATCATCGGAATACAGCAGAAGATGATGATGGGTTTGCGATAATCTTTGAACAGCATGATGAGGATGGCAATCATCAGAATGATGGCTAACGGGAAATTTTGGAACAGGTACTTCATGGACTGGTCGCTGGCTATCTTTTCTCCTTGCCATACCAGTGAATAACCTTCGGGTAATGGTATGTTTTCTATCTGTTCCGCGATGGCAAGACGTGCTTTTTCCGTTTCAATGCCGGGTGCGGGCGAACATTGTGCCCGCTGGCTTCTCTGCCCGTTGTAACGGGGAACTACCGGATCTTCCCACCGGATATCAATCTCTTTGCTGATTTGTTTCAGCGGTGTACTTCCCATGATGCTTTCCACCAAATCTTCTTTCGAAAGTGTGCCGGCTTTCAGCTTCACCATGGTTTCCTCGTTCAACAGTCCGTTCAGGGAAGGCAGAGACGAGAAGACTTGTGCGTTGCCCAGGTCCTCTATCGGTTCTCCTTTCTCGTCGAGGCATTTCAGGTAGATGTTGTTTTTGTGGATACCTTCGTAGAAAGAGCCGATAGGAATGCCTCCGGTGGCTGTGAGCAGGGAAAGGCTGACATCATTACGGCTCAGGCCGAGGGCACGGGCGGACGGCTGGTCGTATTCGATGGTCAGTACGGGTACTTGAGGTTCCCAGTCGGTGGTGATGAGGCAGACTTCCGGAGTCCTTTCCATGATGGCGCGGGCGCTGTCGGCCAGTTGGTGCAGGATGGCAGGATCGGGACCCAGAAATTGCGCCTCTATGGGATATTTCTTGAACATCAGATTATATCTTTTCAATTTGATGTATGCGTCCGGATAGGCTTGGGAGAGGTAAGCTTGGATTTCGTCTATATGTTCTACCAAGGTTTCCGGTGAGGTGAAGTCGATAATCAGTTCGCCGTACGAAAGTGAGGGGTTGGCAATGCTCCGTACCAGATTATAGCGTCCGGGCGTACCGCCTATGGAGGTGGTGACGTGGGTTATTTCCTCCCGTCCTTTCAGATAGGTTTCTATTTCTTCCAAATCTCGAACCACACGTGTATAGTTATTCCCTTCCGGAAGTTTGTATTCCATATAAAGCTGGTCGTAAACCATGTCGGGGAAAAAGCCCTGACGCATATATTGGTAGCCGAAAACGGAAAGCAGCAACAGACCGGTCATGGCAAATACAAAACTCCACCGGTGGGCCAGACCGAACCGCAGTGCCGAACGGAGGGTGGCATAGATTTTACCTTTGTATACTCGCTTTCCGGTACTGTCAGTATCTATGGCAGGATGCAGCCGGCGGTCGGCCATCAGTGGTACATGGATCAGTGCCAATATCCAGCTCAGTAACAGGGAAACGGCAAGTACGATGAAAAGGTCGCGCGTGTAGACGCCTGCGGTGTCGGGGGACATGTAGATGGGTAGAAAGGCGATGATGGCTATCAGTGTCGCGCCCAGAAGAGGCATGGCTGTCTGTCTTCCGATGGCGGTCATGGCTTCCATCCGGTTTTTGCCGGCCTTCAAGTCTACCAGTATGCCGTCTATGATGACGATGGCGTTGTCTACCAACATGCCCATTGCCAGTACAAAAGCAGCCAATGATACGCGCTGCATGGTTCCGCCTGCCGAATAAAGGAACAGAAAAGAACCGAATACGGTGATGACCAGGCTGATACCTATGATAAGGCCGCTCTTGAACCCCATTGCTATCATCAGTATCAGTACTACGATGATGACGGATTCTATCAGGTTGATGACAAAGGTTCCCAAAGAGCTGCCTACCCGTTCGGGCTGATAGAAGATTTTGTGGCATTCCACTCCTGCGGGCAGACGTTCGGCTTTGAGTTCTTCCAACTTGCTTTCTACGGCATGGCCTACTTTTATAATGTCCGAACCACTGGAGGCAGCGATGAGTATACCGAGAGCGCGTTCATGGTCATAGAACATTTCATTGCGTGTGGGGTCCTCGTAGGCTTTCTCTATACGGGCGATATCACTCAGGCGAAGCTGGTCGTCATCGTGTCCTTGAATCAGCATTTTTCCGATATCTTCTACGGTTTTGAATTTGTCGTTTACTGTGACGCGGATACGGTTTTCACCATTTTCATAATATCCTGTATAGGTGGTTTTGTTCTGGCCGTTCAAGGTTGCCAGTACTTCTGCAGGTTTAACACCGAGGTTTGCCATACGGTCTTGCAACAGGGAGATATTGATGCATTCGGAACGTTTGCCGTAGAGTTCCACACGGTCTACCCCTTCCAGTTCGTTCACTTCCCGTTTTACCAGTTCGGCATAGTCGGACAGTTTACGGTCGGACAGTCCGTCACCTGTCAGGGCATAGAACATGCCATATACATTTCCGAAGTCATCTTTGACTATCGGGGTGGTGGCTCCTTCGGGCAACAGGGCGCGGGCGTCGCTTACTTTGCGGCGCAGCATGTCCCAGCATTGTTCCACGTCATCGTCCGGCACGGTGCTCAGCAGTTCTATCTGTATCAGGGACAGGTCGTTGTATGAATAACTTTCTATATTGTCAATGTTGCCCATGGTGCGGATGTTCTTTTCAAGCACATCCGTTACTTCCAGTTCTACCTGGTGCGCGGAAGCACCCGGATAGGTGGTGACCACCATGGCAAGTTTCACTTTTATTTCGGGGTCTTCCAATTTGCTCATCTGATAGCAGGAGTAGGCTCCGCCGAGCAGCAGAACCGCTATCAGGAAATAAATCAGATTCCTGTTCCGGAATGCCCATTTACTGATGTCCATTATAATAATCCTCCTATATTTGTGTTAGTGACCGGTGACAAAGGTTTTACAATTTCTCCATCCTCAATGTGGTGTACGCCCGAGGATACAATCTGCTCTCCCGGGTGCAGTTGTCTGGAAGTGATGAGACTGTGTCCGTTGTTCAACAAACGCAGTATGGATACTTCCTGTCTGTGTACGGTATTGCTGGATGGATGAAAGACGAACACATACGCTTTGCCTTCTTTTTGCAGGATGGCGCCGGTAGGGACAGAAAGAGTATTCTCCTGCTCTGTACGGCAAAGGATGGTTACCATGGTGTTCATGCCGGGAGAAGGGATAGCCCGTGTGCCGGGTACTACTTGCAGGCGCATGGTGTATAGTTGGTTTGCGTTGGCTTTCGGGGTGACACTGATTAGTTTCAGCGGGTAGGTTTCGCCCGGATAGATATCAAATGTGCAGTGATAATTGTCGAACTGCTCCCGGCGGATATATTCGGCCGCAGGCAGATTTATTTCCACTTCGGGGGTTCGGCCGCTGATCATGGCAATGACGGGCATTCCGGCTCCGATGGTTTCGTGAGCTTCGAACAGGCGTTTCTGGACATACCCGTTGAAAGGAGCATAGAGCCGGGTGTAAGCCAACTGATCTTTATGGTGTTTGTACTTGGCGGTGATTTGCTTGAGCCCGTATACGGCTTTGTCATTGGCGTTGGGGGTGGTTCCGTTGTCTTTGTAAAGAGCCATGACCCTTTCTGCTTCCGCTTTTATTTGCTGGTATTCTGCTTCAGTAGCATCCAGTTGTACTTGATAGTCGGTGGGGTCCAGTTCGGCCAGTAATTGTCCCTCTTGTACACGGGCGCCGTCTTTTACATGTATTTTGCTGATGGTTCCGCTTACCCGGAAGGCAAGGCTGATATCTTGTGCGGCTTTTACCTTTCCCGGAAATTGCAGGAACGTTTGTTTGTCGGCAGAAACAACTGTGTCTATTTTTACTGTCTGATGACCTTTGGCTTCCCGGGCACGTTGTGCGCAGGAACTTAGTAAGATCAAGGAAATACCTGTTAGAATAAGATAAATTCGTTTCATACTACTATGATTTTCGTGCAATTAGTTTTCTGATACAAAGTTATTCCGAAGCAAGAGGATAGAAAAGGTTGATATGAATGATAAATTGTCCGATTTGTATATTTTTGGGTTGTTATGTAGCTGGAAAGTTTACGATTTGTATTTATTTTGCAGTAAATTAAAGAATGTATAGATTGATGGACAGACAACAGATGCCTTTTCTCTTTAGATTTCTTTCGGATAGTGAACTGTATGCCTTTAAAGACGGACAGATTATTTCGACATTTAATAAATGTGGCCTTTTCTTTTGCCGGAAAGGGAATGTGGAGGTTTCACTGGAAGATAAGCATTTTCAGATAAATCCCGGTGATGTGTATATTTACATGGCTTCTACCTTGGTGCATCTGCTTCATAAGAGTGAGGATGCGGAAGGGGTTATGGTTGAAGTGGATTTAGATTATATCATTCCTATCGTCAATAGGGTAATCAATGTGGAAAACCAGCTTTTTATGCGGAAGCATCCTTGTATATCACTTTCGGATAAGCAACGTGCTCATTTGGAGTATCTGTTGGATAATTTGCGGGAGAGGATAGAGGCGGAGGATGTGCAAGAGGTGAATTTGCAGCAACAACGCCTGACTTTGGAACTGATCAAGTCAATGGGGCAGACTTTCTGCTATGAGATATTGAATATGTATTTTGCCAACCAACCCATGCAGCCCTTGCCGCAGAACAAGAAGGATGTGATTTTTCAGAATTTCATGCTGGCTCTTTTCCGTTTGTATAGAAAGGAGCGTGATGTTGCTTATTATGCGAGGATGCAGCATATTACTCCACGTTATTTTTCCACCATCATTAAAGAGAAGTCGGGAAATAGTGCTTTGCAATGGATTGTGCAAATGGTGATTACCGAGGCAAAACAGTTGCTTGAAGGATCGGATCTGAGTATCAAGGAGATTGCAGACCAATTGAATTTCCCTACGCAGTCTTTCTTTGGAAAGTATTTTAAGCAATATGTGGGGATTTCACCTAAAGAATATAGAAAAGGCAAGTTGAGGATTAAGGATGGAATTTGATTTCTGAAAATGCAATCTATTTTATTTTAATATACCTTTGTGTACAAATCATAAACGTTTTATTTATGACCCGAAAGAACGAACAAGAGCGATTCATGTCTTATATTACAGAACGGCAAACTCATGAGAGCCGGATGGCGGTGGCTGATTTTTTGCGGAAATATGCTGACCGGTATCATAACTCTGATTTTATTTCTTCTGATCCGGTACAGTTCCCGCATCGCTATCATTTCAAAGCGGATATTGAAATCAGTGCTTTTCTGACTGCTTTTCTTAGTTTCGGAGCCCGCCCTCAAATACTGAAGGCGGCAGAACGGCTGGATTCCATAATGGACCGGCAGCCTTTGCAGTATGTGTTGTCCGGGAACTGGAAAACTGATTTCTGTGGTGAGGAGTCGTTCTATCGGACGGTTTCAAAAAATAGAATGGCACAATTGTTTCATTGGCTGTATACTATATATGATAGGTATGAGAGTATGGAGGATGCTCTTCTTTGCGAAACGGATGGAACTCCGATGCAACGTCTTTGCCGTTTGTTTGGAGTGTCGGATAAGGCGCCGCAAAAGAAATTGAATATGTTTCTGCGCTGGATGATCCGTCGCGATTCGGAAGTGGATTTTGGAATCTGGAGGAATTTCTCTCCATGTGAGTTGATTATCCCTTTGGATACACATGTCAGTGAGATGGCTTTCAGATTGGGGCTGACCCGAAGTAAATCTTATACGCTGAATAACGCAAGAACTATTACTGCGGCTTTGGCTGAGGTTTTTCCCGAAGATCCTTGTCTGGGGGATTTTGCTTTGTTTGGCTATGGGATTAATGAATTATGAGATGTAGTTTGGGGTGTGTTGCTCGAAGCAGGTAGCTGTGGTGAGGATGACTATGGGATATCATTTGCAATAAATGGAAATCTAAAAATAATCCCCGAGGGATATCACATCCGTCGGGGATTTTCGGTTTTTTGGTTAAAGGTTAGTATAAAATTAGGTTAGGTTGTTTCTTAAATTATAGGGGTACGTATTCCACGAAGGCCTCCATTGCTTCATAACATGCCAAACCAAGTTGGTCATACAAAGCAGCGGTACCCCGGTTGCGGTCTTCACTTCTTTGCCAGAACAGACGTTCGTCGTTGCCCAGGAACGGTGCGCTTTCCATCTGAGACTGATGCTTTAAGATGGAGTTACGTTTAGCACGCAATTCTTCCGGACTGAACGGTACGGCCATTTCAATGTTTTCAATTTCCCATTCCGCCCATGCGCCACGATACATCCAGATGCGGCAATCTTTCAACCATTCGGCACCGGCTTCTTTTTCGATGTCGATAGCGGCAAGCACTGCGTCTGTGCAGACACGATGGGTTCCGTGCGGGTCGGCAAGGTCACCGGCCACATAAATTTGGTGGGGTTTTACGTCACGTAGTAACTGTAAAACGATTTCCACATCGGCTTCACTGATAGGGTTCTTCTCGATTTTTCCTGTTTCATAGAACGGCAAGTCGAGGAAGTGGACACGGTTCAATGGAATTTGATTGTAAGTACTTGCAGTACGGGCTTCGCCACGACGGATCAGTCCTTTAATGGTCAGGATATCGCGGCTGTCCATATCGCCTTCTTTCTTGGCGGCAAGGAATTTCTTGATTTCAGCGTATTTGTTTTTGATGGTTTCGTTGGAGTTTTCATCAAAAAGTTGGTTGAAACCGTTGATGAAGTGCATGAAACGTACTACTTCTTCATCGCCTACGGCAATGTTTCCGGAAGTTTCGTATGCTACGTGTACTTCGTGACCTTGCTGAACCAAACGCCGTAAAGTTCCACCCATTGAGATTACGTCATCATCCGGGTGCGGAGAGAAGACTACCACGCGTTTCGGGAATGGTTTTGCCCGTTCGGGGCGATAGGTGTCATCTGCATTGGGCTTGCCGCCGGGCCATCCGGTGATGGTGTGCTGCAAGTCATTGAATATTTTGATATTTACGTTGTAAGCAGAACCGTAGAGTGCCAGCAGTTCGCTCAGTCCGTTTTCATTGTAATCTTTGTTGGTCAGTTTCAGAATCGGTTTTTTGACACGCATACACAACCATACAATAGCGCTGCGAATCAATTTGTCGTTCCATTCGCAATTGGTTACCAGCCACGGACGTTGGATACGGGTAAGGTGAGAAGCCGCTGCCAGATCTATGCAGACATTTGCATTGTTATGCATTTGCAGATAAGAAGCGGGCAGAGTGTCGCTCACTTTGTCTTCCACCGCTTTCTTGATGATATCGGCTTTGTCATCTCCCCATGCCAGCAAATAGATTTTGCGGGCAGCCATAATAGTTGCCACACCCATCGTGATAGAACAGGGAGGGAGATTGTCCACTCCCAAGTTGTGTGCAGCTTCAGCACGCGAGGTTGAGTCAATCAAAATCAGTCGGGTAGGGGAGCTCAAGCTTGATCCCGGCTCGTTCATGGCAATATTGCCTTCACGACCAATGCCCATTAATACGATGTCTATACCGCCAAAAGTCTGGATACGTTGTTCGTACAGGCGGCAGTATTCGATGACAGCTTCCTGCGGAATCGTTCCGTCGATGGTGAATACATTTTGTTTATCGATGTCGATTTGGCTTAGGAATAAGTCGTTCAGCTGTGAGAAACTGCTTCCAGCCCCTTCGGAAGCCAAAGGGTAATATTCATATAAATTGAAAATTACTACGTTACGGAAACTTAGTCCTTCATCTTTATGTTTACGGACCAGTTCGGCATAAAGCGGCCGTAATGAAGCACCGGTTCCAGCCCCAATCACGCAGAACTTTCCTTCGCGCTGACGTTCCTGAATTTTTGCCGTAATTTCGTTGGCAATGTGCTGCACGCCTTCCTCCATCGTTTCATAGATGTCGGTAGGCACTTTTTCGCAGCGGGTCAAGACAGAACGTTCCACCGCATTTTCGGGTTTATAATATTTCGGAGATACTCTGTTCAGAGAAATCTGCGAACTTAAGTTTGTTCTCATAAATTACAAATTAGCTTTTTCGATGTCTTTGAAATATTTGTAGGTACCGACTTTCAGTTCGTCTGTAGCGGCTTCGTCACAAACAATAATGCCATGCTGGTGCATTTGTAATGCACTGATAGTCCACATTTGTGTAATACCACCTTCAACGGCATGTTGCAAAGCACGTGCTTTGTTGTGCCCGTTGCAGATAATCAGAACTTCTTTGGCTGAAAGGACAGTCCCTACACCTACTGTTAACGCAGTTTTAGGTACTTTGTTCACGTCATTGTCAAAGAAACGTGAGTTTGCAATGATTGTGTCTGTAGTCAGTGTTTTGATACGTGTGCGTGAAGACAAAGATGAGCCCGGCTCGTTGAATGCGATATGTCCGTCGGGACCGATACCTCCCATAAACAGGTCGATGCCTCCGATTTCGGCTATTTGTTTTTCGTAGTTGGCGCATTCTGCTTCCAGGTCTTCGGCATTTCCGTTCAGGATATGTACATTTTCTTTCTTTATATCAATATGGTTAAAAAAGTTTTTCCACATAAATGTATGGTAGCTTTCTGGATGATCTTCAGGCAAGCCTACATATTCGTCCATATTGAAAGTAACGACATTCTGGAAAGATACTTTTCCCTGCTTGTTCAGTTCTATCAGCGCTTTGTACATGCCTAGCGGTGAAGATCCTGTGGGACAACCTAAAACAAAAGGTTTTTCAGGAGTCGGATTTGCCGCATTGATTTTACTAGCTACATAGTTTGCCGCCCATTGTGACAGCGCTTGGTAATCAGATTCAATAATTACTCTCATGGTTCTTTCTTTTTTAAGTTTTAAGTGTTAAGTTAACTATACGGGTTATTCCATATTATCCGTTTTGGGACGGAGGAATGTCAATTGTACTACCAGTGCGATAAGCACAATAATAGCCAACATGGCAAATCCCAGTCCCAACTTACCTCCGTCTGTCCACTTTCCCAAGACTTCGGTAATGGCTGCTCCCGCAAACACGCCTGTCATATTCATGATACCATAGGCGGTAGCACGGTGTTTGGATGATACGAACTGGCATAGAATCGGCATATTGTTGGCATCGAAGATACCATAACCGATTCCGAATAATAATCCAGCTCCCACAACAGCTACGAAACTGTGTCCGAACCCTAGTAAAAGCAGGGATGGAATAGTAAGTCCCAAGCCGATGGCACCCGTGTACACACGTCCTTTTATATTTCTTTGCACCCACTTATCGGATAAGGTTCCACCAATAATTACGCCAATGAACGAGGATAGCGCGATGGTGATAGTCGACATGGGGCCGGCTTGTGACATCGGTATATTCAGGTTCTCGGCGAACAAGGTAGGTAACCAGTTTTTGGTTGCCCATCCCGGTAAACTGGGGGCTGCGAAATATAGCAGAATCACCCAGAATGCAATATTACTGAAAAGTAATGATAATCCCTTCAATAAATTGCTTTTTTCTTTACCGGAAGGTGAATTTATTTGTTCAATTTGTATTCTATCCTTCTTTTCATGTAGAAAAAGCATCAAAATTACGGCGTATGCGATGCCGGCGATGCCGAACCAATGAAAGGTTGTATGCCAGGAAAAAGCAGCGGCTACTGTAGCGCCGAAACCTCCGATGGCCTGCCCGGTGTAGAGCCCGGTCATGTGAATACCGATGGCTAATGAACGTGACTTATCGGAGTGATAGTCGGCGATCAGTGACAATCCGGCAGGAATATAGAGCGCTTCGCTGATTCCCATCAAGGCGCGAAGGAAAAAAACTTCATTATAGGTGTCGGCGATTCCCATCAGATAAGTGACGGCCGACCATACAAACAAACTGCCAACAATAAGCCATTTGCGGTTCATGCGGTCGCCCACCATTCCGGCTATAGGGCTCATACAGCCATATATCCAAAGAAAGACTCCCATCAGTCGCCCAAAATTGGCAGCTGACTGAAGCTCGGTGATATCCACCGCCATGGCATCTCTCATTGTGGACAACATTTGCCGGTCCATGTAATTCAACAGGGCGACACCCCATAATAATCCTACTACAACCCAAGGATAAATTTTACTGTTTTTCATGCTAATAGATAAAGGGCTTTATAAATGTGATTTTTTGCTGTCGAGTATTTCCTCGCATAATGTATAGCCCTTGATCATCATTCTTGGAATGTGGAACGGGCCTTTGAACAGGTTACCCTTGGCCATTTGTGCAGGCGTGCCGTCACGATGGAGATATCCAAACCATTCTCCACACTCTTTATCAGGGAAATGGGTGTATGTCCAATCGCTGATTTGCTTGTGCATGTCAAGGTATTTTTCATTTCCGGTTGCTAAATATGCATACAAAGTAGCGATGATAGCCTCTGTCTGAGGCCACCAGAATTTCATGTCTTGGGAATAATCCTGTGGCGGAAGGTTCTTGCAGTCTTTGAAGTTGATGATACCTCCGAATTCTTTGTCCCATCCCCACTCCCAAGACCAATCAAGGATAGTGAGGGCCAACTCCGTAATATCTTTGTCCCAATTACGGTATTTGGCTTCTTCCAGCAGAAACCAGGCTGTCTCGATACAATGTCCCGGATTGATGGTGCGGCCCATGTTGCTGTCGATGAATTCTCCATGGGGACCTACCGTTTCAAGCAACGCCTTGAATTCGGGATGCATGAAATCTTTGCGCAGTTGGGCGATGGAAGCGTCAATCTGTCCGTTGAAGCTTTCATCTTGAATGGCCTGGCGGATACGTGATGCTACATTAATCAGGATCATTGTGATGGAATGTCCTTTCATAGGAAGAGTATCCAGATATTTAGGAGGGAGTATGCCCGGTGTTTCCATAAAATACTGCATCCGTTTGAACAAGTCTAATGCTTTTACGGCATACGTCTGGTCACCGGATGCGATGGCATATTCCGACATGGCGATGGCTGCGAATGACTCCGAGAAAATATAACGGCGTTTGCGCAAGGGAGTGCCTTCGGCAGTCACCTCGAAATACATACGTCCGTCAGAGTCAAAACAATGCGCTTCTATAAAGTCTATTGTACTTTTAGCTGCTGCCAGCCATGCTTCGTTCTTTTCTATATTATTATACGCATAGGAACAGATAAAAGCAAATCTTCCTTGGAACCACACCGATTTGGTGGTGTCCATCAAGCTGCCGTCCCGGTCAACACAGGTATAAATACCTCCATTGACCTTGTCCAGCCCGTATTTCAGCCAAAACGGCATGATATTAGTGGTCAGATCTGTTTTGTATGATTCTGACCATTCTTTTATATAATCTATTGAAAACATCGTGGTTCTGGTTTATTTGTTACATCTTTCGAAGAAATTGATTGCTTCCAGTTCGGCTTTCATGGCAGCTTCTTCCTCATCTGTCATATTTTGGAATGGAGTCCGGTTCTTTCCTAAATCCAGCCCTATCAGTTTCATGATGCGTTTGCCGCCAACGATGTTTCCACGATAGTGACAGATGACATTGATAACTTCCTGCGCGAAATTCTGGCGTTCGCGTGCCAATTCCAGATCACCGGCTTTCCATGCTTCGATGATGCCTGTGAGTTCTTTGCCGTTATAGTTGGTTGTTCCACCGATACCGCCCTGTGCACCGCCCATAGCCAGACATGGAAGGATCGTTTCATCCTGGCCGTGCAACATGTCGAATTTGCCATTTTTATATAAACGGCATTGGTTGTATTCATACAGGCTTTCGAAAGTATATTTGATGCCGGCGAAATTAGGAATGCGACCGTCTACGGCTTCCAAGAATGCTACCATTGAGAGGTATGCTCCGTTGAAAGCTGGGATATGATAAAAATAGAAAGGAAGTGCAGGAGCGCCGCATGCTATTTCTTCGCAGTATTTCACCAATTCCTCAATGCGTCCTACCTTCGGGAAAGGAGGTGCCATTGCTCCGATACCCCATGCTCCGATTTTCTGAGCGTGTTCCGCCAGACGTTTGCTTGATTTTACACAAGTGCTTCCTACATGGACAATGACTTTGAATCCTTCGGGTGCTACTTCCATCCAACGTTCAGCCAGTTTCATGCGTTCGTCTTCTGTCAGCATATAGCCCTCTCCGGAAGAACCATTGATAAATACGCCTTGAAGTCCGTTTCTAACCAATAGTTGGCAATAGGCTTCAATCGGTTCATAATTTACTTCTCCGTTCTCATAAAAGGGAGTAAAAGGTGCGTCAATTAATCCGTGAATCTTTTCCATAGCCTTTAATTTATTTGAAATGAATATTTTATATTACTTAATCATGTTGCGTGCAAATATATAAATGATTTATGAAAACAACAAGTGAAAACTAAATTTATTTATTAATAATCACTCTTTTAATAAATAGAAAGATAAATAAGCGACTTAGAAACGTTCTTTAAATGTATATGGAAAATGGAATTGTTACAAAAAATGATAATTAGCTTACATCTTCTAAAATAATTTTTGAAAATTCTCTTTAAATGTGATTTGATTTCATAAAAAAATAACTATATTTGTGGACATTAACGGAATATTTTATTATGGGTGAGAATTTGTTGAAAGAAATTGAAAAGGGCTCAAAGATGGCTGTGATGAAGAAGAAAATCATTACCCATTATATTTATAATGGAAGCTCTACGATTACTGATTTAGCAAGAGAGATGGATTTAAGTGTGCCTACAGTTACAAAATTCATTGATGAAATGTGTGAGGAAGGTTACATTAACGACTATGGAAAGCTGGAAACCAGTGGGGGAAGACATCCCAGTTTGTATGGTTTGAATGCAGATTCCGGATATTTTGTAGGTGTTGAAGTGCGTCAGTTTTCCATTAACTTAGGGTTGATAAATTTTAAAGGAGATGTAGTTCAGCTAAAAATGAATGTTCCTTTTAAAGCGAAGAATACCCCTGAGAGTTTAGACGAATTGTGTAAGTTGATTAAACATTTTCTTCAAAAAGTCAGTGTTGAGAAAGATAAGATATTAAATATTAATGTAAATCTTTCCGGGCGTGTGAATCCGGATTTGGGATATAGTTACAGTATATTCAATTTTGATGAGCGCCCGTTGACGGATGTCATATCAGAAAAGGTGGGTGGTTATCGTGTTTCTATTGATAACGACACTCGTGCTATGATTTACGGTGAGTATATGCAAGGTGTTGTGAAAGGTGAGAAGAATATCATCTTTATCAATGTCAGTTGGGGATTGGGTATGGGAATTATCATTGATGGAAAGATTTATAAAGGAAAATCTGGTTTCTCTGGCGAATTCGGGCATAATTTTGGATATGAGAATGAGATTATCTGCCATTGTGGGAAAAAAGGATGCATAGAAACGGAAGTTTCGGGGGCTGCTTTGCATCGTATTCTGTTGGAACATATTAATAATGGTGAAAACTCTATTATCTCCAATACCAAGAAAAATTTGGAAGATTTGACCTTGGATGATATCATTGATGCGGTAAATAAGGAAGATTTGCTGTGTATTGAACTGGTGGAAGAAATCGGAGTGAAATTAGGTCGCCATGTAGCGGGACTTATTAATATATTTAATCCGGAGCTAGTCATTATTGGTGGTGCATTGTCACGTACAGGTGATTATTTGACACAACCCATCACTACAGCTATTCGAAAATATACACTGAACTTGATGAACCGTGATTCTGTTATTGTAGAATCTAAATTGAAAGAAAGAGCCGGGATCATCGGTGCTTGTATGTTGTCGCGCAGTAAACTGTTTGAATAATATGTAGGTATTATAAAGTAAGAGATGAATTCATTACATGATTCATCTCTTATATTGCCTTCTTGTTAAGTTTAACTCTGAGCAAGCTCAATAAGTTTTTAAGGAGCTAGTATTATGGTTGATAGAACACATGGTGAAACTAAACTTTGGGAATCTTTTATTAAAGGAGAAACGGCGGCATTTGAAGAAGTTTATCGACGCTATTATTCGTTATTGTATTCCTATGGAATTCGTATGGTAGGTGACAGAGAGCTGGTTGCCGATACCATACAGAATCTGTTCGTCAAGTTGATTTTAAATTGTAGGAATTTGCATTATACTGATAATGTAAAAGCGTATTTGCTTTGTTCTTTTAGAAATAAACTGCTGGATGCGTTTCAGTCTTTACGTCCTATGGAAGTGATTGAAGAATGCCATGAGTTTTTTCCGATGGGCGAAGAAATAATAAATTCTTTATTTAAGAAAGATGATGTGGATGTGAAGAATGAAAGAAGGCTGGCTAAGGCAATTTCACGTCTTTCCGGTCGTCAGCGTGAAATTCTGTATTTATATTATGTAAAAGAATTGAGCCATCAGGAAATATCCGCTATCTTAGGTATGAATCCTCAATCAAGCAAGAATCTTTTGTCGCGTACATTGGCACGTTTGCGTGAATTCTTTTTCTCTGTTTCAACCATATGGATTTTCAGTATCTTGGTGCATTGTGTTCATGTGCCTGTGCGTAGTGTTTGGGCTTTTCACTTCTCTTGATTTAGCGAGTAGTCAATCATTGTTGTTTTATCATTTGGGCATGTTTTCATGGAATGAAGTGATATTTGTGTGATGAATAAGTTCTTTTATTTGTCATATAAGGTTTGTCTATTGGTTTTGCGAAGGCTCATGCAAAGAAAAGTGTGATTTCTTTTCTTTTTTATGAGTACCTTTTTTATCGGGCACCGTTTTCTTAATAAAAAGGTTTTTCGATGAAAAATAAAAAAACAATATATAATTCAGATGAATTTCGTAAAACAGTTCAATGCCTGACTGAGAAGATTCGGGAAGCAGATGAACTGGAATCTGTTGATGTAGACAAATCTTTTCAGGACGTGATGAAACGAGTAGGAAGGGAAAAAAAGGTTCCCCACAGACGTCATATTTATAGGTGGTCTTTGTCGATAGCGGCAGCGATTGCTTTGGCTTTAGTTATGAACTGGTGGAGTACCAATGTTGATGAGGGTACGGAGTTTGATATAGCATTGCTGAATGACACGACTTCCATTTGCGGTGATGAGGTGATTCTGATAACAGATAACCAAGCTATGAATCTGAAAAATGATGCTTCTTTAAAATATGATACTTTAGGAAGTTCGAATATTCAGCAGTATGCATTAAATACTAAAATATCCCAGGCTTCATCTGTAAAGAATGAAATGCATCAAATAATGGTTCCTAATGGGAAAAGAGCTGATATTACTTTTTCTGATGGTACTAGAATTTATATAAATTCAGGTAGTAAAGTGATATATCCGGATATTTTTGAAGAACGGAAACGTGAAATCTTGGTAGAGGGGGAGGTTTATCTGGATGTAGCCAAAAGGAAGGATTGCCCATTTGTTGTCAAAACAAGAGAGTTTGATATACGCGTGCTGGGTACTTCGTTTAATGTCTGTGCCTATAGGGAGGATGAGGCTGCATCTGTTGTTTTAGTACGTGGAAGCGTGGAAGTAACTACTGAGAATAAGAGCAAAGTAAGATTAGCACCTAATCAATTGGTGGATATTAAAGGCAATAAAACGCAGGTACGTAAGGTTGATGTGTCCGAATACATCAGTTGGAAGGATAATTTATTGCTGCTTCATCAAAGACCCGTAGGAGATGTTTTAAAGAAGCTTGAGCGGTATTATGGGTGTAAAATACGGTATGATGCAGAGATTACGACCTTGTCATTGTCAGGAAAACTGGATCTTCAAACAGATATTACCAATGTTATGGATAACTTATGTCTTTCATTATCATTGCATTATACAATAAATGATAAAGATGAAATCTATGTGAGCCTTAAATGAGAATTGTTGAACCTTAAAATACTTTAGCCTATGGAATAAAAGAAGGATGTAAAAAAAGAAAACCAGACAGTATTTGCCGTACTATCTGGTCACTGAATCGTTGTTTAATTATTTACCTTGAAATAAATAGAAAAAACAATCAAATATATGAAAAAATACACGAATAGAATAAAACTCATGCCTAAATTCACAAAATGTATGAGTTTAGCCATGATTTTAACATTTACAGGTTATGAAGAGGCTTTTGCGGAAATGAGTTATGCGGAACAAACCAGCTTTACCGTTTCCATGGAGAACCAGACTTTGAAGAGTGTGATTAATTGGGTAGAAAAGAATAGTCAATTTATTTTTATATATCGTACAGATATTGATTTGTCTCGTCGTGTCAATGTGGATGTACGAAATAAAACAATAGAGGAGGTACTGAAACAAATGTTTGCCGGTACTGATTTGGAATATCATATCCGTGACAGACAAGTAATAATTCGCAAGGCCATTTCTAGAGAAGAAACGCGTCCCATTGTTATGCAACAAGATAAAGTGACTGTCAAAGGTATAGTGACCGATGCCAAAGGAGAAGCAATTATTGGGGCTAATATAATAGAGAAAGGTACTACCAATGGTACTATAACTGATATAGACGGCCGGTTTACGTTAGTGGTAAGTGAAAAATCGTCTTTGGTCTTTTCTTATATCGGTTATCTGACCCAAGAAATGTTGGTAGGGAAAAAAACGTTTCTGAATGTTCAGCTGCAGGAAGACAATAAGACTTTGGATGAAGTGGTGATAACAGGTTATGGGGGCACACAACTTCGTTCCAAGATGACTAATTCCATTGCTAAAGTTGACAATTCTACTTTAAGTACGGGGGCCCATACTAATCCGGCGCAAGCACTCTCTGGTGCAGTGGCAGGATTAAGGGTACAGCAAACTAGCGGTAATCCGAATTCCACTCCTACTTTGGTGCTTCGTGGTGGTACCAATCTGGATGGTAGCGGTTCACCTTTGGTTATTATCGATGGTGCTGTACGCGAGTCGTTGAGTGATGTGAATCCGGAGGATATCGAGTCTTTGGAGGTCATGAAAGATGCTGGTGCTACGGCTATTTATGGTGCGCGTGCTTCCAATGGTGTAATTCTTGTTACTACTAAAAGAGGTTCGGAAGGACATACGGAAATAAATTTGAGTGCGAAAGTCGGTTTCAATTTTTTTCATAGCCAGTATGAATTTTTGAATGCTCATGATTATTTGTATTATATGCGTTCGGCATTTTATCGGTCTTCGCATATATGGCAGGATAAATCGGGTGCTTGGCATGGATTTGCCAGTGATGCGACTTTATCCGGAACACAGCCTTACGGAACGGGAAACAGATATTTTGATGAAAAAGGGAATGTACTTAATGGTAATAAGGATAATACAGCTGTATGGGGTGTTATGAATTATACAGATGACCTGGCTTTCCTGTTAAAACAAGGTTGGCAGACAATGGATGACCCAGTGAATCCGGGACAAAAATTGATTTATTGTGATAATCAACTGAAAGATTATAATATCAAATCTCCGGCTATTACTCAGGATTATAACTTGAGTGTATCCGGTGGCAATGATAAAGGACATTATTATGCAAGCCTAGGCTATAATCGCAGCGAAGGAAATGCGATGAACAACTGGTATCACCGTTTGAACTTCACGATCAATGCAGATTATAAAATTAAGCCTTGGCTTACTTCTAATTCTTCTTTGACATTTACCGATGCCAAATGGGACGATGGTGGTGCAGGATATGCCGGTGAAGGTAATTTTTTCAGTACTACCTTGTCCGTTCCTCCTACATTCCGTGTGAAAAGTCCGGACGGTGATTGGTTGGCAGGCCCTGCCGTGGCTTCTTATGCTCGTGGCTGGACTACAGTGAAAGTGTATGAGGATGCATTGAATTATGATAATAATACGGACAAGTTTAATCTGAGCCAGTCTTTTACCTTTAATATAATGAAAGGATTGACATTCAAGACCACAGGAACTTGGTTCTATTTTGATGATAGCAGAGAGTTCTTCAAAGGGGACTATATTGTAGCTACAGGACCGGTGTATGATACTAATCATAGTACTTCCAACAAACATGAACGGCTTTTAGACCAGACTTACAATGGAATCTTGAATTATCAGACTACATTCCGGCAAGACCATTCTATGGATGCGATGGTAGGTGTAGAATATTATGACTCATACAAGAAAGGTTTTTCGGCATCTGGTTATGGATCTCCATTATCTGATTTTCAGGATTTGAATTATACTTCGACTGCTGCCGGAGTGCGGCAAATAGATTCTTGGCATTACAGACAGCGTATTCTTTCATTCTTTGGCAGAGTGAATTATGATTATAAGTCCAAATATTTGCTGAGCCTTGTTTTACGTCGCGACGGATACTCCAAACTGCCAAAAGATAACCGTTGGGGAACCTTTCCCGGTATATCAGCCGGTTGGGTATTGAGTAGAGAGAATTTTATGGAGTCTTGTAGCAATGTACTTTCTTATGCTAAAATTCGTGCTAGTTACGGAGCCAATGGAAATGTGTCTGGTGTACTGGATGCTAATGGTAATGTAGTGACAGGACTTGATTATTATACGGTTCAAGGTTCTTATGGTATTATGAAAGATAAAGATGGTAAAATAGTACCCAACTATAATGGCAAAGTTCCTTTGATGATAAACGATTTGCCTAATCCCACCATGAGATGGGAAAAATCGTACACATTCGAGACAGGTTTCGATATTGGTTTTCTGAATAACAAATATATCTTGAACTTCACCTATTATAATAGACATACACAGGATAAATTTGCAGAAATCACCCTGTCTTCTCATAGCGGAGTTTCTTCTTTCCTTTCTAACAATGGAGAAGTACAAAACCAAGGTATGGAGTTGGAATTGACTGCCAATGTTTTGCGTACCAAAGATTGGAAATTTACAGTTAGTATGAATACCGCTTATAATAAGAATAAGATTATCTCATTACCGTACAATGGATTGCCGAATAATATGCAGGATGCCTATCAGGTTTATACGGGACGCAAGCTGGCAGATGGTACCTATGAAAGACAATGGGTAGGTGGTTATCAGGAAGGACAGGAATATGGTGTGATTTACGCCTTTAAATCTCTTGGTATTTATAAGAGTGAGAGTGAGATTCCAGGCAATCTGATAGACAGATCCACTTATACGGAAAATGGAGCAGATGCCAAAGTGCTTTATGGCCCTGAAGCTTGGGCTAAATTGTCGGATGCCGAAAAGGAGAAAGGACTGCCTATACAGGCTGGTGATGTGAAATGGCAGGATGTGAATGGGGATGGTGTGATTGATGATTATGACCGGGTGAAATTGGGTAATACGATACCTCATTGGACCGGAGGCTTTAACATTAATACTTCATGGAAAGGGTTAACTTTGAACTGCCGTCTGGATTATGCTTTAGGCTATTGGGTACATGATTGGAAAACTCCTTGGATTATGGGTAATATGCAGGGAACATTTAATACCATTTCTTTAGTTAAAGATTCCTGGTCGGAAAGTAATCCGAATGGAAAATATCCGGTGTATGGATGGGCTGACTTTTTGGGCAAACGTAATTATGACAGAATATCGGACATTAATTGTTATCGTGGCGATTATTTGGCTTTTCGTGAAATAAGCCTGTCGTATTCCTTGCCTCAGAGTTGGATTCATAAATCCGGTTTGAGCAAGGTGGATGTTTCTGTAACAGCACAGAATTTGGGATATATTACAGCAGCCAAAAATATGGCGACCCCCGAATATGGTGTCAGTCAGAATGGAGGATATCCCCTCCCTAGAACAGTTGTTTTGGGTTTAAATGTTACATTCTAATAAATAGGAAGGATTATGAAGAAAATATTTTATAGCATATTGTTGAGTGGGATGATGGTATTGTCTGCTTGTGATGCGTTGGACCTGTCTCCTGAAGATTATTATGGCTCTAATGATTTTTGGAATCAGAAGTCTCAGGTAGAAATGTTTATGACTGGTATTCATGCCGATTTAAGAGATAAATATCAGATGCCTGTCACATTGGGAGAGTTCAGAAGTGAGATTCTGATAAGTGATGTTACTTCTATGGGTGAGGGGGTATATGGTCCGCCTATGACTAATAATCTGCTTACGAAAGATAATACCGGTGTCGATGATTGGTATGAGGTGTACCCAAATATCATGCATATAAATTTGTTTATCAGAAATGTAGATAAAGAAATTGATTATCTGACTGGAACGGAGAAATCATTTTATTTGGGACAGGCTTATGGCTTGCGTGCATATTACTATTTCTATCTTTATCGAACATTTGGTGGTGTGCCGTTAGAGACGGAACCGAAAGTTACCGAGGGTAGCATTGATATTACGCAATTATATAAGGCTCGTTCTACTCCGGAGGAAACGTTGGAGTTTATCAAAGAAGATATTAATAAATCCGAAGCTTTCTTCAATGAGTCGGATAAGAAGATGTCCAACCAATATGAATGGTCTTATCATGCAACGGAACTTTTGAAGGCCAAGATATATATGTGGTCTGCCAAAGTCACTACAGGATTACCAGATGATGATATTGCAGGGGATCATATAGCTACTCTGACTGCCGTAGATCCTAATAACAGTGACTTGTTGACAGCAAAGAAGGCTTTATTGAATTTGGTGAACCAACAATTCGAACTGCTTCCAAACTTTGCGGATTTATGGACTCCGGAAGGGAAGAAGAATAAAGAGATCATTTTCGCTCTGTGTTTTAATAAGAATGAATTGACCAATTGGGGGGCGAACTGGTTCTATAATGTAGCCTTGTTTACCAATGCTACGGACTTGGATGGAAATAAATATGGTCCGGATCCGTTGAAGCTATTGACAGCCGGACCATTACGTTATGAGTATAAAGTGCCGTTTATTGAGATTTATGATAAGGAAGATACTCGTTTGGATGCTACTTTCTTTCAATATATGTTCGAAGGAAAGACTCGTGGCGCTTGTTGGAAAAAACTGATGGGACATACGGATGGAGGAACTCATTATTATGATTCAGATGTACCGGTATATAGATATGCTGATGTTTTGTTGATGCTGGCCGAGTGTGAAAACGGGTTGGGAGCTCCGGATAAATGTGCTGCATATATAAATGAGGTACGTAAGCGTGCTTATGGTGATAAATTTGAACAACATAAATATATTGCAGGAGATTATGCGGATAATGAGTGGGCTATTTTGCAGGAACGTGATAAAGAGTTTGTAGGTGAGGGAAGCCGCTGGTTTGATTTATTGCGTTTACGTGATTCCAACGGAAAACCTTTTGTCTTTTCTGTTAAAGCGCATTATGGAAGTTCATTGCCTATATTAACAGAGGATAAGGCGTATATGATGTTGTGGCCTGTTAATGTGGAAGTTTTGAATGGAGATCCGGAAATCAAGCAGACTCCGGGGTATGAATAATAGTGAGATAATATGATGATAATGAAAAGATTGCTCTTTTTAGTATCTGTATGCAGCTTATGTATGGTTGGTAATTCTCAGAATTACCAACCTGAGAAGCATGCAGTTGTGAAATCAGATCGTGGGGATGGACGGTTACTAAGTACTTATGCCATTGTTCATGAGATGTTGAAAGATACACATCCCCAATATGCTTACCGTTCCGGTATGTCCGCACAGGAATTTACGCAATGGCAGGATGGAGTGCGTGCTGCGATGGTGGAGATCATGAAGTTTCCCGAGATAAAGAGACAACCGTCTCCTGTCTGTGTGAAAACGGAAAAAAAAGAGGGATATATTTTAGAGAAATGGGAGTTCTATCCTTTTCCAAAGTCAGTTTCCACTTTTCTGGTTTTGAAACCGGAACATTTGAAGGGTGCAGTACCCGGAGTTTTGTGCATTCCGGGGTCCGGAAGGACCAAAGAAGGATTGGCCGGTGAGCCCGGCATCTGTGATAAGTTAACTGAGGATTATAATAATCCCAAAGTAAGTATGGCTTTGAATATGGTTAAAGAAGGTTATGTGGCGGTAGCGGTGGATAATGCCGCTGCCGGAGAAGCCTCCGATTTGGAATGTTATGATAAAGGATGGAATTATGACTATGATGTTGTTTCCCGTTTTTTGCTTGAACTGGGATGGAGTTGGCTAGGGTATACTTCTTATCTGGATATGCAGGTACTGAATTGGATGAAAGCCCAGTCTTATATCCGAAAGGACAGGATTGTGATTAGCGGATTCTCATTAGGTACAGAACCGATGATGGTCTTGGGGGTGTTGGATAAGGATATTTATGCTTTTGTGTACAATGATTTTCTATGCCAGACTCAGGAACGTGCCGTTGTAATGACTAAACCTGACAAGGAAAACAGACGTCCTTTTCCAAATTCTATCCGTCATCTGATACCTGGTTATTGGAGGTATTTTAATTTTCCAGATGTTGTTGCGTCATTAGCTCCTCGTCCTATCATTTTTACAGAGGGAGGGTTGGACCGTGATTTCCGTTTGGTACAATCTGCTTATGCTGCTAGTGGAAAACCGGAAAATGCGGAGTTTCATCATTATCCGAAGTTTGCTGATAAGGCAGTTAGAAAAGATGTGGAGCACCTTGATGAAGGACTGGATTCAAAGACCTATTTCGAAACGGTCAATGTAGATCCTCCTTCTCATTATTTTAAAAACGAACTGGTTATTCCTTGGTTACGCAAAGTTTTAAAGTAGGTTCAGGTATTTTGATAGGCTGTGATTTTTTATATAATATGAGCTCCTTGTTTTTCATCTAGGTGAAAGCAAGGAGCTCTTTTTTATTGATTGTGAAGAATTCTTGCAAAATTTAATCTTGTTTTAATGCAGATTGTAGTGTTTCCCAATTTTCATTGAAATCAGGCATGGAATGAAAAAGTAAATTCGCTCCTTCATTCAGTAACACATTGTCGTGCAATGGTCCTGTATTCACGGCGATGGTAAAAATACCGGCTGCAACTCCCGCCTGTACACCTAGTGGTGCATTTTCTATTACTAACGCTTCATTGGGTTTAAAGCCGCCTTTCTTTAGGGCCATCAGATATGGCTCCGGATTTGGTTTCCCATATTTCACATCAAAGGCGGTAACCATTAAGTTGGCTTGGAATATGCCCGGAAAATTATGATTCAATCGGTCCAATAACGAAGTTTGTCCCGAACCGGTCACTACCATCGGAGTCAGTCCTTCACTCTTTATTTTAGTCAATACTTCCAGTGCGCCGGGCATCCGTTCTGCTTTGGGGCATTTGTTGAATTCTTCAGTTTTGGCTTGGTAGATAGCTTTTATTTCTTCTTCAGTAGCATCATGCCCACGCTCCCGACGACTTACTATATTGATCGTAGATGCACCGGTACGCCCTTCGTGCATATAAGCTTCTTCTCGGCTGAGGCCGAAACCGAAGCGTTTCATTATTTTATGCCATGACTCAGCATGGTTGGACATGGAGTCGAACAGCACGCCGTCCATATCGAATAATACGGCTTTCAAGTCGATGGATTCGTATCCATGAGTATGAAGATAGTTATTTATCGCTTCTTTAAACATAGAATAAATGTATAGTTATTACTTCCAAAGGTGTGACCGTTGGATTGGAACAAAGTGAAGAATCTGCAAGCATTTGGTGGATGCTTTCAGATTCTTCACTGTTATTCGGAATGACATTGATAAATGGCATTCTGAATAGGTTCTTGATATTATAATCTAGCTTGGATAGCTTTAGACTCTTCTTCGTATCCCGGTTTATTCAACAAAGCAAACATATTTTTCTTGTATGCTTCCACGCCCGGTTGGTTGAACGGATTTACTCCCAGCAAATAACCGCTGATACCACAAGCTTTTTCAAAGAAATAGATGATTTCTCCCAGGTAGTATTCATTCAGTTCGGGTACAATCAGTCGCATATTGGGTACACCACCGTCAACGTGTGCCAGCTGAGTACCTAGTTCTGCCATCTTGTTCACTTCGTCTACACGCTTTCCTGCCAAGAAATTCAAGCCATCCAAATTTTCGCTGTCCGAAGGAACTTGAAGCGTATGTTCCGGGTTTTCGATAGAGATAACTGTTTCGAAGATAGTACGTTCACCTTCCTGAATCCACTGTCCCATAGAATGGAGATCAGTAGAGAAGTCGACGGCAGACGGATAAATACCTTTACCATCCTTGCCTTCGGATTCACCGTACAATTGTTTCCACCATTCGTTCATATAGTGCAGTTTGGGATTGAAGTTTACCAAAATCTCAATCTTCTTTCCGTCTTTATACAATTCATTGCGGGTAGCAGCATAAACAGCGGCAGGATTTTCGGCAAACGGAGTAGCCGGACCACATATTGTTTCCATCGTACGTGCGCCTTCCACTAGTTTCTCAATGTCAAATCCTGCCACTGCGATAGGCAGCAAACCTACCGGAGTAAGGACAGAGAAACGACCGCCTACATTATCGGGGATAATAAAAGTCTGATATCCTTCCTTGTCGGCTGTAACACGTGCGGCACCCTTTTTGGCATCTGTAACGGCAACAATCACTTTTTTCGCCATTTCCTTGCCAAGCTGGTCTTCACACTGTTTTTTCAGTAAACGAAAAGCTAAGGCGGTTTCTGTAGTAGTACCAGACTTGGAAATATTAATTACACCGAACTTTTTGTCCTTCAAGTATTCAGTCAACTCGAACAAGTAATCTTCGCCGATATTGTGGCCTGCAAAAACGATGACGGGTCCGTCTTGTTTTGCTTTCAACCATTGGAAACTATTGGATAAAGCTTCTATTACGGCACGTGCTCCCAGATAGCTTCCACCGATACCTGCTACAACTACTACTTCACAGTTGTCGCGCAGAACCTGGGCAGTAGCTTTCAAGTCAGCCAAATGTTCGGCTGTTATAGACGATGGCAAATGCAACCAACCCAAGAAGTCATTACCTTTACCTGTACCGTTTTCCAATGTTTCCATGCAGGCTTTCACCTGAGGTTCGTAAGCAGCGATTGTTTCCTTAGAAACAAAACCGGCTACTTTGTCGATGTTTAAACTAATATTCTTCATTGTATCTGATATTTTATCTGAATGAATCAGTTAATAATTTAATCTCAATCATGGGCGAGATGCGCTCATATAAAATATTATAAACGGCATCTACGATAGGCATGTTCACGTGCAAGTGCTTGTTTAGCTCCTTGATACATTTCGTTCCGTAGTATCCTTCGGCAATCATTTCCATTTCTATCTGTGCGCTTTTTACGGAATAACCTTTACCAATCATGGTTCCGAATACGCGGTTCCGGCTGAAATTGGAGTAGGAGGTAACCAACAAGTCACCCAGATAAGCGGAATCATCAATAGAACGCTCTACGGGATGTACGGTATTCAGGAAGCGGTTCATCTCTTGAATGGCATTTGAAATCAATACAGCCTGAAAATTGTCGCCATATTTCAGACCGCTGCAAATTCCAGCGGCGATAGCATAAATATTCTTCAATACCGAAGCGTATTCTATACCTGCCACATCCGGGCTTACAGAAGTTTTTATGTAATGTCCGGCCAGCTGCCGGGCGAATATCTTCGCCTTGTCAATGTCTTTACATCCGATAGTCAGATAGGAAAGACGCTCCAAGGCTACTTCTTCTGCGTGGCACGGACCTGCAATGACGGCTATATTCTCTTCGGGAACACCGTATACCTGATGAAAATAATCGGAAACAATCAGGTTCTCGTCAGGGACGATACCCTTGATAGCAGTGACAATGAACTTGTCCTTTATTTTGGTTTTCAGCTTTTTCAGGTGGCTTTTCAGATAGGGAGAGGGGGTAACGAATATCAGGGTATCCGATTCCTTTACTATCTTGTTGATATCTGAAGAGAAGTTGATGTTCTTTATTTCAAAGCGCACACTTGTCAGATAAGCCGGATTATGTCCCAAACGTTTGAATTCTTCAATTCGGTCGTCGCGGCGCATATACCAGTTGATTGATTCAGCCTGAGCCAAGACTATTTTTGCAATAGCCGTGGCCCAGCTGCCACCACCCATTATCGCTATTTTACCGGGCAATTTCATGCTTATTATTTATGATGGATAATTGACAATTGGAATAATTCTCAATCTTTAAATTCTCAATTCTCAATTTTCGCAATCCATCCGGCAACTTCGTCCACCGTAGGATTGGTTAGTTCCAATTTATATTTTTTGTTGATTCCGCAAATGTCCATATGCAGCTTCTGCGGATTCACTTCTTTCATATCGCTCACCAGGTTATAGCCTGCTTTCTGAATGACAGGAACCCAGTCTTCTGAAATTCCCAGTTCCATAAATTTAGCAGGAGTGTCTTTCGGAGTAATCTTTTCGGGACGCATCTGGGGGAAGAACAACACTTCCTGAATGGTAGACTGTCCGGTCATCAGCATCGTCAGACGGTCCATACCGATTCCCATACCCGAAGTGGGGGGCATACCGTATTCCAACGCACGGACGAAGTCTTTGTCAATAATCATAGCTTCATCATCTCCTTTTTCGCTCAGTCTCATTTGTTCTTCGAAACGTTCCAACTGGTCAATCGGGTCGTTCAATTCGGAGTATGCATTACACAGTTCCTTACCGTTCACCATCAGCTCGAAACGCTCGGTCAAATCCGGATTGCTGCGGTGTATCTTTGTCAGCGGAGACATTTCTTTCGGATAGTCGGTGATGAAAGTTGGCTGGATGTAAGTACCTTCGCAGAATTCTCCGAAGATTTCATCGATCAGTTTGCCTTTGCCCATTGTGTCGTCAATCTCCATATTGAGTTTCTGGCAAACTTCTCGTATCTGTTCTTCGTTCATGCCTGTCAGATCATAGCCGGTGTGTTCCTTGATAGAGTCCAGCATGGTGACACGTTTGTACGGGGCTTTGAAGTCAATGATGTTGTCGCCTACTTTTACTTGAGTGGTGCCGTTTACATCCAGACAGATTTTTTCAATCATTTTTTCTGTAAATTCCATCATCCAGTTATAGTCCTTGTAGGCAACATATATTTCCATGCAGGTAAATTCAGGATTGTGTGTGCGGTCCATTCCTTCGTTACGGAAGTTCTTACCTATTTCATACACTCCTTCGAAACCACCTACAATTAGTCTTTTCAGGTACAACTCACTGGCAATACGCATATACAGCGGCATATCCAGTGCGTTGTGGTGAGTTATGAATGGACGTGCGGCTGCTCCGCCGGCAATGGATTGCAGAATCGGGGTTTCCACTTCCATATAACCTTTTGAGTTGAAATATTCGCGCATAGAGCTATATACTTTACTGCGCTTGATGAAGATATCTTTTATCTCTTCATTCACAGCAAGGTCAACATAACGTTGGCGATAACGCAGTTCAGGGTCTTCAAACTTGTCGTAAGCGACTCCGTCTTTGTATTTTACAATAGGAAGCGGTTTGATAGACTTGGACAGTACGGTCAGTTTTTTAGCGTGGATACTGATTTCACCCATTTGGGTTCTGAATACGAATCCTTCTATACCGATAAAGTCACCAAGGTCCAGCAGACGTTTGAACACAGTGTTGTACATTTCTTTGTTTTCATCCGGGCAGATGTCATCACGGGTGATATACACCTGGATACGGCCTTTTGAATCCTGTAATTCGATAAATGAAGCTTTACCCATCACACGGCGGCTCATCATACGTCCGGCTACCGATACTTTGCGAGGTTCCTCATCATCCTTGAACTCAGCTTTTATATCTGTAGAAAATGCATTGGTTACATACTCAGCTGCGGGGTATGGCTCGATGCCCATAGCGCGCAATTCATTCAGACTGTTTCGTCTGATAATCTCCTGTTCACTTAGTTCTAATACGTTCATCCTGTTAAAACATTAACTCAATTTGTTGGCAAAAATACGAAAGATTTTGCAAAGTACCTCATTAAGACGTGTTTTTATTTCGATAAAGCCTGTTCTTGAGCCAGTTCGCACACCATAGATATCATGAACAGCACTCCGATTGCACCGCAGGCAATAATCAGGGCGAGATTAATCATACGGGCACGGAAAAGGGTGGAAGTATGCAGATGGGAAGCTGTGTATTCTTTAAAGAACAGATAAAGGCCCGGTACAGCCGAACTTGCCAGCAGAAAATCTTCGGGAATATGGAAAAAGTAAGTTTTGGTGAAACCGATCAGTGCCCAGTGGCAAAGAAACATGACGAGAAAGATATTGACTCGTTTGGAAAATGCCAGCAGCAGTCCGATGGTGAAAACCGCTACCGAACAAGGCATTACAGGTGAGGTCATCATGGGAAAGCTCATCCCCCTTATAATGGAGAAGAGTGGATAGGCCAATGGCAACATACAAAGCAGGACGGCTAGTGCGGTATGTTTGTGAGTCCGGTCAAAAGGGGTGTAGTTTACTTTCAGGTCATAAATCCAGAAGATGGCCATGATTCCCCAAAATCCTGCCAAAACACTGTTGTAACTTCTTGGTTCACAATAAATCATGTAATACACGGAAGCTATCCATACATTCAAGAATATAAGATATAACTTCATCGCTACTTTTATTTTTTTTGTGGGGCTTTTGAATAGAGAATAGGTTAAAATAATGCCGATAAGGGTGATAATAACTTGATAAATCCAGGTACCCGCATTGTAATGAGTGATTGTATCCCAAAAAATATTCATCTTCTTGATAAGTTGGTAGTTATTTTGGGTGCCAAAATTACGAAAAAATGATGGAATAGCCTATCTTTGTAGCGAATATATAAAAATAAGAGAAGAACGATGAAGAAGTTTATGAGTCTGATGTTGCTGGTTTGCGCATGTTTGCTGAGCCAGCCGGTGAAGGCACAACAGGTTACTCCTGATAATGCCGGTTATATAGTAAAGGTAGGGGATATGGCTCCCGATTTTGAAATGGAACTGACAGACGGACAGAAAGTGAAACTCTCTGATTTGCGTGGCAAGGTGGTGATGCTTCAGTTCACTGCCAGTTGGTGTGGAGTTTGCCGAAAGGAGATGCCTTTTATTGAAAAAGATATCTGGTTGAAACATAAGGATAATAAAGCGTTTGCTCTCTTTGGAGTGGATCGGGACGAACCTTTGGAAACCGTAGTGGCTTTTGCCAAACGTACCGGCGTGACCTATCCGTTGGCTCTTGATCCGGGAGCTGATATTTTTGCCAGATATGCAGACCGTAAAGCGGGCATCACCCGTAATGTATTGATTGACAAAACGGGCAAGATTGTAATGCTGACCCGTTTGTACAATGAAGAAGAATTCTCTTCTTTGTGCAAGAAGATAGATGAAATGTTGGGAGAAAAATAACAGGTAATGAGAGGATCGGTACTATTTGTCACGTTTTTATTTTTTGTTCTATCACCGCTTCTGGCGAAGAAAAAGCCTCGTACCGGCAAAGAGGCATTATTTGGAAAGGAGTATGCTACCTATCAGATTACATCCAATGAATTAAGCGGAGCTTGTTTTTATTTGGTGAGTGGTCACGGAGGTCCCGATCCTGGGGCCATCGGTATCTATCAGGGGCGTCAGTTGCATGAGGATGAGTATGCATACGATATTATTCTGCGGTTGGCACGTGAGTTGTTGTCACGCGGTGCGAAGGTGCATATTATCATTCAAGATAAGAAAGATGGTATTCGTGACGGTCATGTCCTGGCAAATAGTAAACGTGAAACTTGCATGGGAGATCCTATTCCCTTGAATCAGGTAGCTCGTTTGAAGCAACGCTGTGACTGGGTGAATAAACTGTATCGGAAGGATAAAAGCAGTTACAAACGAGCTGTATTTATTCATGTGGACAGTCGCAGTAAGGGACAGCAGACAGATGTGTTTTTTTATAACGCTCCTAAAAGTACGAAGGGTAGGCGGTTGGCCAATAACTTGCACCGTACCTTTGATAGGAAATATGACAAGCATCAGCCAAACCGTGGCTTTCGCGGAACGGTGAGTGAACGTAATTTGTATGTATTGCGTAATACGACTCCCGTAGCGGTGTTTTTGGAATTGGGAAATATTCGGAACAAGCGTGACCAACAACGGCTGGTTCTGAAGAATAACCGTCAGGCATTGGCAAATTGGATTGCGGAGGGAATAGTGAAAGACTATAAGCAAGGCAAATAAAATAGGGGCAACGGATGTGCTTTTGTTTTGCCAGCTTTGTGATAGTTGGGTGAGTTGTAATCGGCAGAATGTGACTGGTATTTGAGCTTGTGAAACGTCGAAATCAAGCCTTGCATATTAGAGTCGTGAAATAAAGAAAGGGAGTGATAAAAAATGTCCACTCCCTTTTCTTTTACTTGATTTCGATTTCCTCTTTCATGTCTATCTCCTCACCGTGAATATCGGTGAACCGATATTGCAGGAAGGCCAGACTTTGGTCTGGGATAATCTTTATTCCGAATCCGTATTTCATTTGCCATTTGCGCTTCAGGGAAACCAGACCCTGATTCACATATGCTGCGATGTACGGATGGATGTACAGCGTAAATCTCTTTATCTTCAATTTGTTGACCAGGTAATCAATCTTACTCTCCAAAGTATCCGTGAAAAGGATGGATGGCTTTATGCTACCTTTCCCGAAGCAGGTGGGACAGGTTTCATTCGTGTTGACATCCATGGCAGGACGCACGCGTTGGCGGGTAATTTGCATCAATCCAAATTTACTGAGGGGCAGAATGTTATGTTTTGCTCTGTCTTTCTGCATGTTTTGGCACATACGTTCGTACAGTTTCTGCCGGTTCTCTGCTAGATTCATATCAATGAAGTCAACCACGATAATACCACCCATATCACGCAATCTTAACTGGCGTGCCAGTTCGTCGGCGGCACCCAGGTTTACATCCAGTGCGTTAGCCTCCTGCCCGTTGGCAGATTTGGAGCGGTTTCCACTATTGACATCCACTACATGAAGTGCTTCTGTGTGTTCAATAATCAGGTAAGCTCCACTTTTATACGAAATGGTTTTCCCGAAAGAGGATTTGATTTGTTTGGTAATACCGAAATTGTCGAATATGGGAAGCTGACCCTTGTACAGTTTTACGATTTCGGCTCGTTCAGGGGCGATAAGTGATACATAATCCTTAATCTCATGGAACACTGTTTCATCGTTCACATAGATGTTCTCATAAGACGGATTGAAAAGATCGCGCAACATGGCCACTGTACGGCTGGTCTCTTCGTATACCAATGCCGGCAGTTTGGGAGCCTTCTGTACTTTAGTGATTGTTTCTTCCCAATGTTTCAGCAAGACTTTAAGCTCTGCATCAAGCTCGGCCACCCTTTTGCCTTCCGCTACGGTGCGTACAATCACTCCGAAGTTTTTCGGTTTGATGCTTTGCAATAACTGTTTCAGACGGGCGCGTTCTTCGCTCGATTTAATTTTTTGTGATACCGAAACCTTATCGTTGAAAGGGATTAATACCAAATAACGTCCGGCGAATGACAATTCGCAGGTTAGTCTGGGGCCCTTGGTCGAGATAGGTTCCTTTACAATCTGCACAATAACTTCCTGACCTTGTTGGAGGGTGGTTGAAACCGTCCCTTCCTTTTCAATATCAGGCAGCATAGTAGCTTTTGTGATGGGAAAAAGTTTTTTACGGTCGCTTAAAACTTGCTTCAGATACTTCTGATAAGAATGAAATTGAGGACCTAGGTCTAGATAATGAAGAAAAGCATCTTTTTCAAAGCCGACATCCACGAAACAGGCATTAAGGCCGGGCATTAGTTTCTTTACCCGTCCCAAATACATATTTCCCACATTGAAGGAAGCACTTCTCCCTTCTTTCTGAAATTCCACCAACGCTTTATCTTCAAGGAGTGCGATGGAAATCTCTTTGGGTTGTACGTCTACTACTAGTTCGCTTGTCACTTTTGTATTTTTAAATTGTTCACTTTTCTCATTAAACAAAGAACAAACCTGAAAGACTTTTGTTGCTTTGCAAGGTTTGTTCTTTATTTGTCGTCACAGACAGACTACAAATTATTTTTTGCTTTTATGTCTGTTCTTTCTTAGTCTTTTTTTACGCTTGTGAGTAGACATTTTGTGTCTTTTTTTCTTCTTTCCGCTTGGCATAGCTTCAAATTTTATGGGTTAATACTCTTGTTTATTATTTCTTTACTGATAATGTAAATGTCTTAGCTGGTTTAAATGCCGGAATATTGTGCTCCGGAATAATGATTGTAGTGTTCTTTGAAATGTTGCGAGCAGTCTTCTGAGCTCTTTTCTTCACTACAAAACTTCCAAAACCACGCAGGTACACATTTTCTTCTTTAGATAATGAATCCTTTACTGTATCCATGAAAGCCTCAAGTGTGGTTAACACTGTCACCTTGTCAATACCGGTATTTTTCGTAATTTCGTTTACGATATCTGCTTTAGTCATTTCGCTAAATAATTATTGTTATACTTATATCTTAATTTTTTGGACTGCAAATATATAGCTTTTCTCCCTCTTTAAGAAATATATTCAGAATAAATTTCCTAAAAAAAGCATCTTCTTCCATTTTCTTGGTTTACTTTTGCGGAAATATTGCATAGAATGCACTTTTATATAATACTGATATGGAGAATTTTAGCAGAAAATTGATAGATTGGTATAGGGAAAACGGGCGTGATTTGCCGTGGAGAAGGACAAAAAATCCTTATTTGATATGGATCTCGGAGATTATTCTACAACAAACTCGTGTGGTTCAGGGATATGATTACTATCAACGTTTTGTGGCCCGTTTTCCTGATGTGTTCGCACTGGCGGCAGCCGATGAGGATGAGGTGATGAAATATTGGCAGGGGCTGGGGTATTATTCTCGTGCGAGAAATTTGCATGCTGCGGCCAGAAGGATGGCAGAGGCAGGAGGATTTCCTGTAACATACACTGGGGTGCGTGCTTTGAAAGGAGTGGGAGAATATACAGCAGCGGCTATTTGTTCATTTGCTTACGGTATGCCATACGCAGTGGTGGACGGTAATGTGTATCGGGTGCTGTCTCGCTGGTTGGGCATTGATACCCCCATTGATTCGGCGGAAGGAAAGAAACTGTTTGTCCGGGTTGCCGATGAGTTGCTGGACCGTGAGCGCCCTGGTCTCTACAACCAGGCTATCATGGATTTTGGAGCTTTGCAGTGTACTCCGGTAGCGCCCGACTGCCTGTTTTGTCCGCTAAACGATTCTTGTGTGGCGCGTCTGAAGGGGATTGCCGGCTCTTTGCCTGTGAAGCAACATAAAACCAAGGTGACCAATCGTTATTTTAATTATATATATGTACGTATGGGCGCGTATACCTTTATACATAAGCGCAGCGGAAATGATATATGGAAAAATTTGTATGAACCGCCTTTGATAGAAACGGATCGTGAGTGGACGGAAGAGGAACTGTATGCATCGCCACAGTTTCGCGGGATGCTGGCCGGGGGAGAGGAGCCCATAGTGCGGCTGGTGCGGAAAGGGGTGAAGCACGTGTTATCCCACCGGGTGATTTACGCAAATTTTTATGAAGTGATTCTCCCTGAGAATTCGGCTTCTTTTGCGAAGTATCAGAGAATAAGCGTGGAAGATTTGCATAAATTTGCCGTATCGCGTTTGGTGAATCAGTTTTTTTCGCTAATTTTGGAGCCTAATAATTAAAAAGGAATAATAGAATGTCAGTAAATAAAGTCATTTTGATTGGAAATGTAGGAAAGGACCCTGATGTGAGATATTTGGATACCGGCATTGCCGTTGCCACTTTCTCGTTAGCCACCACCGATCGTGCCTATACGTTGCAGAATGGAACACAGGTTCCCGAACGTACGGAATGGCATAATATCGTGTTATGGAGAGGACTGGCCCAAACTGCGGAAAAATATGTCCGTAAGGGCGACAAACTCTACATAGAAGGGAAAATCCGCAGCCGTTCATACGATGACCAGAATGGCATAAAACGTACCATTGTCGAGATTTTTGCTGATAATATGGAGATGCTGACCCCGCGTAACACCTCGCAGCAACCGGGTACAGGATATGTACCGCAGGCACAAGCGGTATCCCGGCAGCAGGTGTCTGCACAAGCGGCTCCGCAACAACAGCAAGCCTCGGATAATAGTCTGACAGACGATTTACCTTTTTAATTAAGAGAACTTGATGTTTAACTAAAACCAGATTCCTTGGACCCTGACTCGTATTTATGCCGCTTGGCGGATTTATTTGACGGTGTAACCGTAACAGCTCCTACCATAGGAGCTATCATAGCTATCTTGTTAGCTGTTTTATTGTTGTATGCCTCAGGCTTTGTGTCTGCTTCGGAAATAGCTTTCTTTTCTCTTTCACCTGTTGATTTAAGTGAGATAGAGGAAGGAAAACATACTTCGGACAGGCGTATCAGCGCCCTGCTGAATGATTCCGAACGCTTGTTAGCGACTATTCTTATCTCTAATAATTTTGTCAATGTAACCATTATCATGCTGTGCAATTACTTTTTTGCCAGCACCATACACTTTGGAAATTCCGTGATTCTGGAATTCTTGCTAATAACGGTTGTCCTTACTTTTCTGCTGTTGCTTTTCGGTGAAATCATGCCTAAAATTTATTCGGCACAGAACACGTTGAAGTTTTGCCGTAAGGCAGCTCCTGCCATTTCTTTTTTAAAGAAATTCTTTTCACCTTTGTCGGCATTGCTGGTCCGTTCTTCCTTTTTGGTGAACAGATGTGTGGCAAAAAGGAATTATAATATTTCTGTCGACGAGCTTTCACAGGCTTTGGAACTGACGGACAAGAGTGAGATTTCAGAGGAAAGCAATATTCTGGAAGGTATTATCCGTTTTGGTGAGGAAACGGCTAAGGAAGTGATGACTTCCCGGCTGGATATGGTGGACTTGGAAATCAATACTCCTTATTCCGAAGTGTTGAAATGTATTGTGGAAAATGCCTATTCCCGTATTCCGGTATATGCCGAATCGCGGGATAATATAAAGGGAATTCTTTATATAAAGGATTTGCTTCCTCATTTGGGCAAAGGCGACAACTTTCGTTGGCAGACATTGGTCCGTCCTGCTTACTTTGTGCCTGAAACGAAGATGATTGATGACCTTTTGCGTGATTTTCAGGCGAACAAGATCCATATTGCCATCGTTGTCGATGAGTTTGGAGGTACTTCGGGCATTGTTACAATGGAGGATATCATCGAGGAGATTGTAGGAGAGATTAATGATGAATACGATGATGAAGAGCGTACGTATGTGAAACTGAATGACCGTACCTATATATTCGAGGCAAAAACCTTGCTGTCCGATTTTTATAAGATTATGAAAGCTGATCCCGCTCTTTTCGAGAAAGTGGAAGGAGATGCGGACACTTTGGCTGGTTTGTTGCTGGAAATAAAAGGGGAGTTTCCTGTATTGCACGAGCGGTTAGATTATGGGAATTATCATTTTGAGGTACTTGAAATGAATACGCGCCGCATTTTGAAAGTAAAAGTTATCGTTGACTCTTCCAGCTCCGTGGAAGAAGAAAAGAAATAGATTTTATTATGCCTTTATACCGTACTTATAGCGAAGGGGAGTTTCTGCTTGGAATATGGAAGTCTGATGAAACAACGGAACAACTGCTGGCATCATTGGAGCATAAAGACTGGTATAGGGAGAAACTGGCTGTTCTTTCCGAAAAACGGAAGCATGAATGGTTGTCGGTACGTGTGCTGCTGAAGGCTTTGTGTGGAGAAGAAAAGGAGATAGCTTATTACTCTTCGGGAAGGCCTTATCTAAAGGATGGAAGCCGGTATATCAGCATCTCGCATACTCGCGGTTATGTGGCGGTGGCGCTTCATTCTTCCTGTGAGGTGGGAGTGGATATAGAGCAGTATGGAACCAGAGTGCGGAAAGTAGCTTCCCGTTTTATTCGTTCCGATGAAGAGCCCGCAATGATGGAAGGAGATGACGTTTATGCTTTATTGCTCCATTGGTCGGCCAAGGAGGCACTGTTCAAACTGATGGGAGTAGAGGAGGTGGATTTTATTCGTCATCTTCGTATTTTTCCTTTCAGCCTGTCGGAAGAGGGGGAGTTCGAGGCACGCGAATATCGTACAGGCCGGCAGGAACGTTATCGGGTCCGTTATGTCACTCATCCCGATTTTGTATTGACTTGGATTATAAAATAATGCTCAGGCGAATCACTTCGGCTGAGCATTCCAAATAAACTTGGCAGAGTTTACTTTAAAATAAATGTTCTTTTTACCTGATACTCTTTTCCGGACAGTGAAACGGAGAAAATAGCGGATGTGATTAAAGGCATCCCTTACGTTCAGTGTTCCAAGCTCTTTCCTCGAAAGCTTCAGATTTGATAAATGCACAGGCAGGTCTTCTGACTCGTTTCCGCTATAAGCACCTTCCCGGAAATTATCCCAGTGGTTATTGGCATTTTGCTTATGCGTTTAGTGAAACATACAGCAGCGGGACTGTTCAGGATTTTCACCTTGATTCCCTTTTAATCATTCACCTCGGAGGGGAGATAAATGAACCGATGCACCGCAAAGATACAGTTTATATTTAAGAAAACAATTATCTTTCTTTATTTTTTAGAGCCTGTTTAAATTTTGAAGAAAATTTAGAAACAGGCTCTTGGTATCCTCTCATTCTTTACTCAATGTAAATATGAATTCCAGACCTCCACCGGGGGTATTTTTAGCGAAGATTGTTCCGCCATGCAGAATGACTGCGTTTTTTACAATGGCCAGTCCCAGTCCGGTACCACCCAGTTTGCGTGAACGTCCTTTGTCCACCCGATAGAAACGCTCGAACAAACGGCTTAGATGTTCGGGTCCTACTCCTACGCCTGTGTCCGAGAAACTGAAATAATAAAAACGTTCGTCTTCACGGAAACAGCGGATGGTTATGGAAATATGAGTTCCTGCGTATGCAATGGCGTTGTCTGTCAGATTCCGGAAGATGGAGTATAGCAGGGAAGAATTGCCTTGTACGGTCAGTCCTTCAGGCAGCATGTTGTGGGCTGTGATCTGCTTTTCTTCCAGTTCCAAAGTTACTTCGTTCAGGATATTCCGCATCATGGTGGTGAGGTTTACCGGTTCTGTTTCGATCATGTTCGGAGCTTCTTCCATGCGGGTAAGTACGGAGATATCCCGTAACAGATGTGCCAGCCGGTTACTTTGTGCATAGCTTCTCTCCAGGAAAGCATTGATTTTCTCACGGGGCAGGGTAGGATTGTTTACTATGGTTTCCAGATATCCCTGTATGCTGCTTACAGGGGTTTTCAATTCGTGGGCGATATTCTGTGTCAGCTGTTTTTTCAGAAGTGCCTGTTCCTTTTCCTGAGTGATGTCATTGATGGAGATTTCAAAGCTGTCATCTTGAAAGATAATGCATTCCACGGCAAAGATACGTCCGTTTTTGTCTATGTTCAATGACATCCGTTTCTCTTCTTTGCCGATACTGCGTTCCTTGTTTTTTGTAATGAAACGGGTGATGGGCTGCAATTCGGGGATGGAGAAGATCTCTTCCGTAGAACTCAGATTTTTGTCCGAGATAAGGTTGGCGTATTGTGTGAACAGATTATTTACCAGAATCTCTTCTTTGCGGTGGTTGAATACGCCTAAGCCTTCGTGCGAGATTTGGAGATGGGTGATCAGTTTCTCGCGTTCGATATATAAATCTTCTTTTGCCTGATGCAGACGTTTGTAAATCTGGATGATATGTTGGGATATCTCGCCCAGTTCGTTTTTGGGAAAGGTATCCTGCATATCAGTGTCTATCGGTTCATTGCGGTCGGCTTTCATGGCAAATTGTTGCAATTTGGTGATAGACATTCCCAATTTATGTGTGAACCGGTAGAACACAATTATTAATATCAGGCTGATTATCAGTGTGAACCATACATAATGAGAGTCTGCTTTCAGGTGTCTCATCAGACTGACATTATAGGGAAGGGCCGAACGAATGATATAGTCCAGGTTAGGATAATACTTTGCTGAATAGAAAAATTCACCGCCCAAGCTTTCCGATTGTCTGTTAATGGAGTAGCCGCTGCCATAAATGATGGCTTTTTTTATTTCCTGACGGTTATGGTGGTTCTCGAAGTGGCTGGGATCTTTTTCCAGATTGTCATAAATTACAGTACCATTCTTATTGATCAGTGTCACGCGTAGATCTTCAAAGGTGTGTTCGCAAACATAGTCGTTCAATTGTTGAATATTCAGTGTATCCCTGCCACGGAGAAAATCATTCAGGCGGTCGTTGTAATTCTGGAGTTGTGTGTTCAGCAATTCTATTTTGTATTCCTTCTCCCTGCGATATTGGAATGCCATGAAACAGATGGCGAATGCTATGAATAAGGAAATTACCGACAAGAATAGTTTCTTGTTGAATGACAGGACGTGGCTGGATAATTTAATAGTCATGGAAAGGTACAGGTTAGGTTATTCGCATTCAAAACAGTATCCGTATCCCAGGCGGGTGACGATGCATTTTCCATATTCGCCTATTTTTTTACGCAGGCGGGTAATGTTGACGTCAATGGTACGGTCCAGCACATAGACTTCCTCCTGCCATACTTTAGCCAGAATATCTTCGCGTGAGAATACGCGGCCTTTGTTTTGTAACAACAGCAACAGGATTTCGAATTCTTTTTTTGTCAGGGAAATTTCTATACTGTCTATGCTGACTTTCTTCTTGGTGATGTCGACTAAAAGCCCTTTGTACTGCAATTGTTCTTGCGCTTCTTTTCCCTGTGTGGGGCTGGTGCGTCGAAGGACAGCCTTAACGCGTGCTATAACTTCGCGCAGTGAAAATGGCTTCGAGATATAGTCGTCGGCTCCCAGGTTGAACCCTGTTACGGTATCGTTTTCAGTATCTTTAGCAGTAATGAATATAATGGGAATAGAAGCAGTAGCTTTATTCTTTTTCAGCATGTTCGCCATTTTGAATCCTGATATTTCTCCCATCATCACATCCAGCAACAGCAAGTTGTATTGGGTCAGTTCCATCTTCAGGGCTTCTTCGGCGGAGTTTGCCGTATCCACAAAATACCCTTCGTTTTCTAAATTGAATTTAAGAATCTCGCATAGATCTTCTTCATCGTCAACTACTAAAATGCGGTAATCATTCATATATCCATCTTTTTAATACTACAAAACTAATCTTTTCTGATCAGCATTGCAAAGATGGAGCATTTTTATTACTATTTGATGAAACAAATATTACAAAAAGATTACATGTTATAAAATCGTTAAGTTTTCATCGCAGATTACACCATTTTAATGATTCTGCAATCATCCCGTCAGATGATAATTGGAACGCAATAAATTATGATTTCGTAAACTCTCCGGCTACCGGAATACTCATTTGGTAACGTATTTCTTTTTCACTTTTTCCGTGTCCCAAAAGGAACATCAGTTTGGTTAGAACGGATTCCACCGTACTGTCATAGCCGCTGATGACCCCTGCGTCCAGCAGATGGAGTCCGGTTTCATACCTTCCCATTTCCACTGTTCCGGTAGAGCATTGGGAGATGTTGACAATGATGATTCCCCGTGAGGTGGCATCCCTTAGAAGTTCGATGAACCACGGCTTTTGCGGAGCGTTGCCCGAACCGTAGGTCTTTAATACCACTGCGCGTAATCCCGGTGTATGCAGGATATTGCTGATCATGTTTTCCTGGATGCCCGGAAAAAGGGTCAGTATAATTACATTGGTATCATAAAGATAGTGTGGTTTTAATGGCAGATTGGGATCGGCTTTGTGAATACGGTCATATTCATATTTTATGTGGATGCCTGCTGTTGCCAGCGAAGGGAAATTGTATGAACGGAACGCATTGAAATTCTCCGCATTGATTTTTGTGGTACGGTTTCCGCGCAACAGATGGTTTTCGAAGAAGATGCATACTTCGGGTACAATAGCAGTGCCGTCCGGATGTTTGGCAGCGGCTATTTCTATGGAAGTGATCAGATTTTCCTTTCCATCGGTGCGCAACATGCCGATGGGCAGCTGGCTACCCGTCAGAATAACCGGCTTGCTCAGGTTTTCCAGCATGAAGCTGAGCGCTGAAGCGGTGTATGCCATGGTGTCTGTACCGTGCAGAATGACGAACCCGTCAAAATTGTCATAATTGTATTTGATGATCTTGACTAACTTGGCCCACAAGGCAGGTTCCATATCCGAAGAGTCAATGGGGGGATTGAACTGGTAAGAGGAGATGCGATAGTTGAACCGCTTCAATTCGGGAACATTGTCTTGTAACTGGTCGAAATTGAAGGCTTCTAGTGCACCTGTCTCAGGATTTTCAATCATGCCGATCGTACCGCCTGTGTATATTAGCAAAACGGAAGGATATTCACTCTGTGTCATGCGCTTTTCTTGTTTAATTTTGGCACAAAGATAGTAATTATGTGTAACTATGACAAAAATAAGAGAGGGAAATAACAAAATGTTTTTCTTTATAGGTGATAACTGCTTCTGCCAGATGCTGTGGATGGAAGAAGTAGAAAGATCAGGTATAAGATTATAGATCTTACTGCTGCAAGATATATAATCTTATACCTGTAAGGTATTATATTTTTCACTTGTATCGCCATGATCTTTCAGGTGAATTTTTGAAGAAGAGGATGTTACGAGTTGTGAAAGGTTAGTTTTTCAAGGCTTCCAGCAGCTTGTCCGCTGCTTTTTCCGTATCTCCGTCTTCTTCATCCAGCAAGGTCACGAATTTACTGCCGATGATGGCTCCTGCGGCATGAGCGGATGCGGTTTCGAAGGTTTGCTTATTGGAAATTCCGAAACCTATCATGCGGGGATTGCGTAAATTCATGTCGGCGATGCGTTGGAAATAGGCTTGTTTCTGTGCGTTGAAATCTTTTTGAGCACCGGTGATAGCGGCGGAAGATACCATATAGATAAAACCGTCGGTGTGTTCATCAATCAGGCGGATACGTTCTTCACTGGTTTCCGGAGTGATGAGCATGATGATTCTCACATCTTGTTCCTCGGCTATGGAACGATATTCCTCCATATAATCTTTGAAAGGCAAGTCGGGGATAATCACTCCGTCGATTCCCGTCTCCCGGCAGGTGCGGCAGAAATCCTTGAATCCATATTGCATGATGGGATTGAGATATCCCATCAGCACCAGCGGAATCTGTACTTCTTTACGGATATCTTTCAGTTGGTCGAAAAGGAGCTTCAGTGTCATGCCGTTTTTCAAGGCGCGGGTGGCAGCGTGCTGGATAACGGGACCGTCAGCCATCGGGTCACTGAAAGGAATGCCGATTTCAATCATGTTAATCCCTTTTTTTTCCAGGACTTTGATGGTGCTTGCCGTACCTTCTAAGGTAGGAAAGCCTGCACAAAAATAAATAGATAGGATGTCTTTTTGCTTGGTACTGAATAACTGGTTGATTCTGTTCATTGTATTTTTTGTTTTAATTGGTTTATAAATGTGTGGACGGCGGCGGCGTCTTTCAGAGCCGGAGCGGTCTCGAATCCGCTGTTCAGGTCGATGCCTGCCCATTGTTCATGCTTGAATTGCAACAAAAGGGAAAGACTGCCGGGACGGAGACCGCCACTCAGTAGGAAAGGCGTCTTTCCCCGATAGGCTTGCAGGATATTCCAGTTGAAGGGTTTGCCGGAACCGCCATATCCGGAGCAGGCAGTATCGAAAAGAAAGTAATCGCAAACGCCCTCATAACAACCGGCGGATTGCAGGTCACTTTCCTGTGCTATGGAAAAAACTTTAATGACTCCCAGTCCGGTTGCTTTTAATTTGCGACATTGTTCCGGTGTTTCCCTGCCATGCAACTGGATATGGTGCAGACCGAATTCCTGTGCTTTCAGCAGGATGTTTTCGCTGCTTTCGTTGACGAAGACCCCGATCCGGTGGCATTGTTCCGGTAGGTATTCCGGACGATGTGATACGTAGCGGGCAGATTGGGGGAAGAAGATGAAGCCCATCCAGTCTGCTCCGGCTTGCTCTATGGCGCGTATGTTTTCGGGCTCGCGCATACCGCATACCTTGATAATCATTGTTGTTTCATCCTAACATTTCTCTAGTTGGGTTATAAATTCTTTTAAGGCTTCTCCCGGTGCGGGTGTTTTCATGAAGTTTTCCCCTATCAGGAAGCCTCGGAAGCCGGCAGCCCGGAGTTGTTTGACTGTTTCGGGGCTAGAGATGCCGCTTTCAGAGATCCGGAGCATTTCTTCGGGTAGTTTTTCCGCCAGACGGAAAGAGTTTTCCACCTCTGTGTGGAAGCTTCCCAGATTACGGTTGTTGACTCCCACCATGTCAATGTTCTCGTCTATATATTCCAGTTCTTGCTCGTTGTGGATTTCCAGTAGGACTTCCAGTTCCAGTTCATGGGCTTTGAGGGCTAGGGCTTTGCATTGCTCTTTCTTCAAAGCGGCGGCTATCAGAAGGATAGCGTCCGCTCCTACGATGCGTGCCTGATAAAGTTGGTATTCATCTATAATGAAATCTTTCCTTAGAATGGGAAGTTGCACGTGGGGGCGTGCCGAACGGATATCTTTCAGGCTGCCGCCGAAGTATTTTTCATCGGTGAGGATGGAAAGTGCGGAGGCTCCGGCCGCTTCGTAAGCGGGAGGAATGGTATCTGCCTGTGCGTCTTCTTTTATCCATCCTTTGGAGGGAGAGCGACGCTTGAACTCGGAGATGATGCCGTAAGGAGAAGAGGCAAGACTGGCACGCATACTGATACGTGGCATGGGTTCGTTACAATTGTTTATCAGCATTTCTTTGCTGATGGCAGCCTTTTGCAGTTCGATCTCGATCTGCTTGCAGGCGATGATTTCTGTTAATATATCTGTCATTGTATGAGGCGTTTGGTAGTGGAATACCGGGTGTGTAGTCAACTGTTCAGTTCCACAAATTTTTTCAATGTATTCAATGCTTTTCCGCTTTCCAATGATTCACGGGCGATGGCCACGCATTCTTCTATCGGTTTGGCCGGTTCCATGGCTTGTATGGCAAAAGAAGCGTTAATCAGTACACAGTCTGTCTGGGCTTTGGTGGCTTTGTTCTCCAGTACGTTATGGAAGATTTTCGACGCTTCTTCGGGAGTGTTCCCACCATAAAGTTCTTCTTGTCTGGCGAGAGAGAAGCCTAGTTCGGATGGCTTGTAGATGGTTTCGTAGTGATTGGTCATCACTTTGAATTCATCGGTCAGTGAGATTTCGTCGTAACCGTCCAAATTGTTTACTACGGCAAAGCCAATGCCCAGTTTTTGGAACACGTTGGTATAAAGGCGCATTTGCGGCAGATCGGCGACTCCTAGAAGTTGGTAAGCCGGAAGACATGGATTAACCAGCGGACCTAGCAGGTTGAATATGGTACGTACTTGCAGTGCTTTGCGGACAGGGCCTACACTTTTCATGGCAGGATTGAACAACTGGGCATGCATATAGACCATTCCACATTCTTCCATAGAACGGGTCAGCTTATCCGGATTGTTCGTGAATTTTACGCCGTGTTGTTCGATGACATTGCTGGCTCCGCTGACGGAAGTCGCGCCATAGTTGCCGTGTTTGGCAACGTGATATCCGGCTCCCGCTACAATGAAGCAGGCGCAAGTAGAGATGTTGAAGGTGTTTTTTCCATCACCGCCTGTACCCACAATGTCAATAGGGCTGTAAGCGGAAAAATCTATAGGTATGCGGGTGGTGAGCAATGCTTCACGGAAACCTATCAATTCTTCTACTTTGATGCCGCGCATTTGGAAAACGGTCAGCAGGGCGGCTATCTGTGCGTCGTTATACATTCCCCGGGTTATGTTGAGCAGCAAATTCTTTGCTTCTTTTCGGTTCAGTTCCTCGTGATTGAAGAGGCGGGATAATATAGCTTTCATATTTATTATGTACGGTTGGGGTTATGCGTTTAGAAAGTTGGCTATCATGGCTTTACCATCGGGGGTCAGTACGGATTCGGGATGAAACTGGATGCCGTGGATATCGTATTCTTTATGTTTCAATGCCATGACGAGACCTTCCTGGCTTACTGCGGTTATTTCAAGGCACTCAGGGAAACCGTCCGTATCTACCACCCATGAGTGATAACGTCCTACCGGCACTTCATCCGGCAGTCCGTTGAAAATGTAATCGGTTTTCTTTCCTTTGTCTTTTGATTGGTTCTTTTTAATTGAGATGGGGGTCTGTACGCCATGAAATACTTCGCTCAGATTGGTCAGTTTGCCGCCAAAAGCTTCTCCTATGGCCTGTTCTCCCAAGCATACACCCAGAATCGGTTTCTTGCCGGCATATCTTTTAATTACTTCGAGCAGCAGGCCTGCTTCTGATGGAATACCGGGACCGGGTGAAAGAATGATTTTATCGAATTTTTCCAATTCTTCCAGTTGGAAAGCATCGTTACGTAATACGGTAACTTCGGCTCCCAGTTCTTTTACCAAATGACTCAAGTTGTAGGTAAATGAGTCATAGTTGTCTATAATTACTGTTTTCATGATGATTCGTTTTTACATTTGTTCTGCCAGGATGATTGCTTTTTTAAGTGCTCCCAGTTTGTTGTTTACTTCTTGTAATTCGTACTCTTCATTGCTCTTAGCTACGATGCCGCCACCGGCTTGAAACCATAGTTCGTTGTTGCGGCTGACGAATGTACGAATGGTGATAGCTTGGTTCAATGTGCCGTTCAGCCCGATAAATCCGATACAGCCGCCATAGGCTCCACGGCTGTGAGGTTCGTATTCGCTGATCAGCTGCATGGCTTTTACTTTCGGAGCGCCACTCAGGGTTCCGGCCGGGAAAGTATCAATAAATGCTTTGATGGGATTGGCTTTGGGGTTCAGTTCGCCGCTGACCCGGCTTACCAGATGAATGACGTGGCTGTAATATTGAGCTTCTTTGTAAAATTCTACTTGTACATCGTGACAGTTGCGGCTCAAGTCATTGCGTGCCAGATCTACCAGCATTACATGTTCCGCATTTTCTTTGGGATCAGCCAATAGGTTGGCGGTGAGTTCAGCATCTATTTTCTTGTCTCCGTTGCGGCGGGTGGTTCCGGCGATAGGGTCGATGGTGGCACGCCCGTTTTCTATTTTACAATGGGTTTCGGGAGAGGAACCGAAAATACGGAAGCCTCCGAAATCGAAGTAAAATAAGTAGGGGGACGGGTTGATGCTGCGTAAAGCACGGTAAAGTTTGAAATCATCTCCTTCGTAACGTTGGATAAAACGGCGTGAAAGGACGATTTGGAAAACATCGCCGCGCATACAGTGGGCAATGCCTTTGCGGATGTTCGCCTTATGCTCTTCATCGGTCAGGGTACTGGTGGTTTCGCCTACGGCACGGAAGTCGTAAGTGGTATAGTTACGGTTGTGGATCGCTTTTTCCACATAATCCAGATGGCTGTCCTCACCGTCCTGCAACATTTCCAGTAATAACATTTCGTTGCGGAAGTCATTGAAGACAATCAGGTATTTATATAAGATATACAACATATCCGGAGCATCGTTCTTAGGATCACGGCTGTCTTTTACATTGATATGTTCGAAATAGCGTACGGCATTGAAAGTGGTATAACCATACAGTCCGCAGTAGTTGTTGTATTCTCCGCTTACCTTGAAACGATTCAGAAAATCGGAGATCGCATGGTCTGCCCGGAAATGTTCGCTGATGGGATGTTCTTCCATGCTGCCGTCAGGGTAGGTGGCAGTGGCTGTGCCATGGTTGATTCCGATGCTGGCTACAGGATTCAGTCCGATGAAAGAACGGTTGTTCTCACTTCCATGATAGTCGGAACTTTCCATCAGTGCACTCTGTGGGAAAATGTCGCGCACTTTCAGATAGGTACTGACCGGTGTATGCAGGTCACCCAGTATGGTTTTGCATCGGGTGGTATAGGTAAAAGTTTTCATTGTTTCTTTTCTGTTTATAGTTGTCCGTATAGGATTTTTGTTCTCATGGGTTTCTATGTGTTATTGCAAGGAGGCCCTTGTGCCGGATTCTTTCAAGTAGGTTTCAATATCCTTATCTCCGCGTCCTGATACGGTGAGAACCACTATATCCGTTGGCTTGAATCTCATTTTGTCCAATGCTCCCAATGCATGAGCCGATTCCAATGCAGGAATGATACCTTCCAGCCGGGTCAGTTCAAATGCGGCACGGATGGCTTCATCATCGTTTATGGCGAGTACCAAAGCGCGTTGCTGTTTGGCCAGATTGGCATGCATGGGTCCTATGCCCGGATAATCCAGACCGGCAGAGATGGAGTAAGGTTCCTCTATTTGTCCGTCCTCGTTTTGGATAACCAAGGTCTTTGCTCCGTGGATAATTCCCATTTTCCCCAGTTGGATGGTAGCGGCCGAGAAACCGGTGTCTATACCTTTGCCTCCTGCCTCGGCCAGGACAATCTGCACACGTTCATCATCTATATAGTGATAAATGGTTCCTGCCGCATTGCTTCCTCCTCCTACACAAGCCATCAAGTAATCGGGATATTCCCTTCCTTCCTGTTCTTTCAGCTGCTTTTTGATTTCTTCGCTGATAACGGATTGCAGACGTGCCACCATATCAGGGTAGGGATGAGGGCCTACGGTAGAGCCGATGACATAGTAAGTATCGGCAGGGTGGCAACACCAGTCGCGGATGGCTTCGTTTGTAGCATCTTTCAGTGTCATGTTGCCGGAAGTGACCGGGCGGACTTCGGCTCCCAGCATTTTCATTTTTTCTACATTGATATGCTGGCGTTCTACATCGGTCTTGCCCATGTAAACAATGCATTGCATGTTCATCAAAGCGCATACCGTAGCGGTGGCCACCCCATGCTGTCCAGCTCCGGTTTCTGCAATGATACGTTTTTTCCCCATACGTTTTGCCAGTAACACCTGTCCGATGGCATTATTGATTTTATGTGCTCCGGTGTGGTTTAAATCTTCACGTTTCAGGTAGATCTTACAGCCATATTTCTTGCTTAGCCGGTTTGCCAGGTAAAGAGGTGAAGGGCGTCCTACATAGTCGCGTAGTAACTGGTGGAATTCTTGTTTGAATCCTTCACTTTCCAATACTTTGGAATAGGCATTCTGCAATTCTTCCACACAGCGGTGAAGGATTTCGGGAATATACGCCCCTCCAAATTCGCCATAATAACCTTCTTTGTTTACCTGATAAGTTTTCATTGTCGTTCTATATTTTAATGTTAATTGCACTAACGAAAAAAGGCCTGTCGTAAGTACGACAGGCCTTCAGTTTGAATATCCTTTTAGAATGTCAGGTATATATACATGGTCTGGTTCCCTTACGACTTGTTTAGTTGTAAGAAACGCCACCAATATGTATTTACCATGATTCTATTCATAAAATCTGTTTTTATTTTGGGGCAAATGTAAGCGTTTTGTTTTAAACTCCAAAGAAAAACTTACTTTTTTTTTATTTATTTGCAGCTTCGTGTATTTTCCCTTTCACTTCTTCCACTTTCTCACCTACTTTTCCGGCTACTTCACTGCTTACTTCTTCTGCTTTATGTTTTGCATGATGAGCCAGGTCTTTTGCATCTTCTTGTAAGTCCTGAATGGCATCATACACGTCTCTTCTCAATTTGCGACCTCTGTTGCTGTGCGCAAAACAACTTAATGCACTGCCGACCAGCGCTCCTAGTGCCAGTCCGGCAAAGAATTTTCCATTATTCATAATCTTATTACTTTAAATTGGTTTTATAAATGAACATTTCGGGTGGCGGAATGGTTTTAATACATCAGTTAATAAATCATTAAAATGAAGTGTATGAAACGTAAACTTTGGATAAGAATAGGTGCCGTGTTGTTGGCAGGATTGCTGTTATGGTGGCTCTTTTGGGCTATTTTGATCGATGAGGACGAGAATGAACAAAGTCTGCCTGAAACAGAACAGATAGAGTGATTTGTCATAAGACAAAAGGATGATCTTCAGGCATGGGTACGAAAGAATAGATTGGAATAGTCGGTATAACATTCTGTTTGCTAAAGTCTATAGAACAATAGAATTAGTTCTAAGTTTATGGCAGGAAAATTTGTTTTGGCTTTCTTTTTTTGTTCTTTTGTTCTTCTGTCTGAAAATTAATATCCATTTTGCATCTGTCTTCTCAGAAATAATCAGTATATTCGCTTCATTAACCAATTAGACATGATTGAATATGAAAACAATGAATTATTCTATAATCAGATGTATCTGTGCATTGGTCATCGGTGTGTTGCTGGTGGCATGGCCTGAGGCTGCCATTCTTTATCTGGTTATTACAATCGGTGTGTTGTTTCTAGTACCGGGACTCTTTTCTTTATCCGGGTATTTGATTCGTGGCAAGCAGGATGGCAGTCGTTTTCCTATTGCCGGGCTTGGCAGCCTTTTGTTCGGATTATGGCTGATGATTATGCCGGCATTTTTTGTCGGTATCCTGATGTATGTGCTGGGTGCTGTTTTGGTACTGGCGGGAATCAGTCAGATTGTGAATTTATCTGCTGCGCGTAGTTGGACGGTGGTACCGGGAGGTTTCTTTGTGATACCTGTGTTGGTGCTGATTGCAGGTATTGTGGTATTATTTAATCCATTTACGGCTGCTGCTGTTCCATTCATCATTCTGGGAGTGAGCAGCATTGTATACGGACTGTCCGATTTGATAAACATCATCCGCTTCCGTCAGAAGAAAGAACCGGGGATGCCTGAAATAGAGGATATTACTCCTATAGAAGAGATAAAAGACTAATCCGATTGATATGAAAACACGAGGAAGCTATATTTTATATCTTTTGATTTTATGTGTGGTTGTAGGTTGTAAGGGAACTTCTTCACCTTCCACCGCGTCCGAAACGGATGAGTATGCCGGAACATGTGAGGGGGAAAAAGCGAAAGCTATTTTGTGGGTGGATTATAAAAGAGGACGTAAGATAACGGACGGGACTCCGATAAGAACGGTAAAGGTTTATGCGGATGTTCATGCCGATGGAAGTCTGAAAGTGCTTTCCTGGTGTAAAAAGCAGCCGATGAAGGTAGAAAATTACTTATTGAAAAGAGTGGAAGTTTACCGGATCAGGAAAGAAATATTCGAAGGGGGATATCTGAAACCGGGGGAACAGTATTTGCAGTTACGCTATCTGCCGGGAGAGGTGAAATAATATGTTGTAGGAAGCATTGAAATTCGTAGGAAAAGGTTTTTGTTTCTTTTATATTCCTTATCTTTGTGTAACACAAATTGTTAGAAATATGAAGAAACAAATCTTATTGTCTTGTGCACTTGCCTGGGCTGTGATGGCAGGTGCTGAAACGATTGACATTACTACTTTCCGTTATGCCGGACCCTACGTTGTACAGGCTCCTTTTCAGGTGGACAGCGTGGATGTGAATTCAAAGACTTTTGTATCCGGACGTCTGTTGGATACTCATCTTTCTGTGGACGTATTGCAACAGGGAACTTTATTTACAGGCGGGGTTTTGCCGGGAAGTGACTCGGGATATGCCTTGCACATGATGGGTTTTGTGTTGGAGAATACTCGTTATGCCACAGCCAAGCTGAAGATTGACGGGCTGAAAAGATACCAGCTTTATGTAGATGGAAAGAAGCAGGAAGGAACTGAACTCGCTTTGGAGCCGGCCACCCATTCTGTAGTTATTAAATATCTTTCTGAAGCAGGGAAAACAGATTCCTTGAAAGTGAGTGTGGATACGGATCAAGAGGGAAGCATTTCACTTAAGCAAGATAACAAAAAGCTATATACTTTGGCGGATGTGTTGCATGGAACTCGTTTTGCCGGAGTAGGGCTTTCCCCTGATGGCAGATATTTGATTGCCAATTATCGTACGACTTATGTAGGTGGTCGGTCGGCCGGTAGTACGCGCATTACTGAACTTGCCAGCGGTAAGGTTTTGGCGGAGCGTACTGAGAATATGCAATGGATGCCTCGTTCTAACCGCTATTATTATACCCGTACAGGGGTGGATGGCAGACAGCTGATAGTTGTGGATCCGCTTACCGGAATGGAAACTGTGTTGGTGAATAAATTACCTGACGGGTATTTCCAGTTCGCACCTATGGAAGACTACCTGCTTTTCACCATGACCCAGGAAGGTCCGAAAGAACGTAAAGAAATTTATGAGGTTCTGGAACCGGATGACCGCCAGCCGGGATGGCGTAACCGTTCTTATCTGGCTAAGTATGATTTGAAGACCGGTTTGTTGCAGCCACTGACTTTCGGTTATCACAATGTCTGGGCTGCCGATATTTCCAATGACGGCCGGTATCTTTTGATGATGACCAGTCAGAGCCGTCTGACCAAGCGTCCTACTACTTTATTCTCACTATATCGGTTGGATATGCAGACTTTACAGGCGGAACTGCTGATAGATAAAGATGGTTTTATCAGTGGAGCCCGTTTTTCACCTGACGGAACGCAGGTATTGGTATCCGGCTCGCCTGAATCGCTGGGTGGAATAGGGAAAAATGTAAAGGAGGGGCAGACTCCGAGTATGACGGACGGTCAGCTTTATTTGCTGAATATAGCTGATAAGAGAGTCACTCCGCTGACGAAAGATTTTAATCCCAGCGTACAGCGTGCCGTGTGGAATAAGGTCGACGGGCAAGTCTATTTCACGGCCGAGAACCGTGACTGTTACAGTTTGTACCGGATGAATCCCGCTGATGGGAAAATTCAGCAACTGGAGGTTTCAGAAGATTTGGTCAACTCATTCTCATTGGCGCAAAATGCTCCGGTTATGGCCTATTATGGACAGAGCGCCTCAAATTCCGACCGTTTATACACCATGAATACCAAAAAGATAAAATCATCTTTGTTGGAAGACTTAAGTAAAGACATATTGAAAGATGTGGAGCTGGGCGAATGCAAGACCTGGAGTTTTACCAATTCTCGTGGTGATACCATTTATGGTCGTTATTACCTGCCGCCTCATTTTGACGCCAACCGGAAATATCCTATGATTGTGAATTATTATGGTGGGTGCAGTCCGGTCAGCCGTAATTTCGAAAGCCGTTATCCGCATCATGCATACGCGGCATTGGGCTATGTGGTGTATGTGATAGAACCTAGCGGTGCTACCGGTTTCGGACAGGAATTTTCTGCCCGCCACGTCAATACAGCTGGGGAAGGGGTGGCACAGGATATCATAGAAGGTACAAAGCAGTTTTGTAAAGAACATGCTTTTGTCAATGACAAGAAAATAGGCTGTATAGGTGCATCCTATGGCGGCTTCATGACACAATACTTGCAAACACAGACCGATATTTTTGCAGCGGCCATCTCTCATGCCGGTATCAGTGATCATACCAGTTATTGGGGGGAAGGATATTGGGGATATTCGTACAGTGAAGTTTCCATGGCGAATAGTTATCCGTGGAGCAATCCTGATCTTTTTGTAAAACAAAGCCCGTTGTTCAATGCGGACAAGATACATACGCCTTTGCTGTTCTTGCACGGTGATGCGGATGTGAATGTACCGGTGGGAGAGAGTATTCAGATGTTTACAGCACTGAAGTTACTGGGGCGCGAAACGGCTTTTGTGGCTGTAACGGGACAAGATCATCATATTGTAGATTATGGCAAGAGGATTCAGTGGCAGAATACGATCTTTGCCTGGTTTGCCAAATGGTTGCAGGATGATGCGACTTGGTGGAACGCTATTTATAAGCCGAAAAACTTATAACTTTTATATAGGTGTAAGAGACTTTGGAATGTTAGTATTGTTAGTATGTATAAGCTTATATGTTAGTATGTGTAGGCTTATACGTACTAACGTCTGACCTTACACATACTAACGTGGGCTGAGTCTGTTTTCACTATCCGTTTTCCCTATACTGTTTCGGTGACATTCCTGTATATCTTTTAAAATATTTCCCAAAGAATGAGATGTCTGGGAAATTAAGTGAATAGGCTATTTCCTGAATGGTAAAGTCTGTGGATTTTAGTTTGGCTTCCGCATCTGTTATCACTAGTTTGGCGATGATATCTGTAACAGTTTTTCCCGTAATCTTATTGACAGTAGTGCTGAGGTGCTGAGGGGATATATGAAGCAGGTCGGCATAAAAAGCTACACTCCGTTCTTTCGTATAATGTTTGATGATATATTGGACCAGGCGTTTCACAATTTCTTCTCCACGGTTGAAAGTACGTGTGGTTACATTGGTGTTCTGATGAATGCTGCCTACACCGTGCAATATAGTGAGCAGCATGGTGCTGATTAACTCTTTATTGGGCTTGGCTCCCATACGTTTCATTTTTATCAGCAACCGGAAATAGTCTTGAAACAACTCGGTTATTTCGGGACGCAGAGGGATAATGGGTGTGTCAATCAGGGCTGAAAGATAGTTCATGGTGGAATTGAAGAGATTTATTCCGTTCAGCAACTCTTTGTTGAATCCTATCAAGTACAGACGACAGTCGGGACTTTGCCGGTGAACATGTACAAAGGTTTCTGGCAGAATAGTGACAATGTCGTTCTTTTGTATCTTGTGTTCAGACAGATGGATCGTTATGTCACATTCACCTCGCAGGCACAGAAGGAACAAGCATCCTTCCATTCGTTGCGGGTAGTGGTAAATACGGCCTAATGATCCTGTCATGTCAATTTCTGCAACGAAATCCTTATTCGATTTAAATAAGTTAATGTCATCTATATACTTCATAAAAATAAAGAAGGTTTTGATTATGCACCACAAATATAGGGCAGTTAGAGCAGATAACAAAGAAAATGCTTAAAAATAGACTAATATATCTTACTGTTAGCACTTGTACGCTTTTAATAATTATAAGAACTTTGCAGCGAAACTAATAGTGAAGATAAACAGTATGAAAGGTAAAAATTTGTCTATTATGGCAATGATTGCGGCAGTGTTCTGTTCTTGCGGACAGCAACCTGCACAAGAACGCGGTCCTCGTCCCGTGAAATTGGCGGAAGTGACCTCGTTAAGCAGGATCGAAAAATCGTATTCAGGTGTTGTGTCGCCTGATCAGTTCAGTGACTTGGCATTTAAAATGTCCGGTCCGCTGGTAGCAATGAATGTACTCGAAGGACAACGGGTGAAGAAAGGACAGGTAGTGGCCGAAATTGATCCGACAGATTACAAACTGGATTATGACGCTAAGAGGGCTTCATTCCAAAAGGCGTCATCACAGATGCAACGCGCAGAAAAGCTGTTGGCCAAGAATGCTATTTCCATGCAAGAGTTCGAAACGACCCAAGCTTCGTATACCAATGCCAAATCGGCATTTGAAAATGCGCAAAACACATTGAATGACACCAAGCTACGCGCTCCATTTGATGGCTTTATCCAAAAAAAATATGTTGAAAACTATCAGCGTGTACAGCCAGGACAAGGAGTGGTGTGTTTGATTAATCCGGCTAAATTGCAAGTGGAGTTCACTATCCCCGAAACGAATATTTCTTATGTAACTTCTCCTTCTACTATTTACGTAGAATTTGATGCCTATAAAGGAAAATTATTTCAGGCAAAAGTAAAGGAGTATGTAGAGGCTTCTCCCGATGGGGCAGGAGTTCCTGTATTCCTTTACATTGATGATCCGGAATTTGATTTGAAAAAATATAAGGTATCGGTGGGCTTTTCTTGCCGTGTTATTGTCAATATTGAGAATGATGTGGTAAAAGAAGGAATTACAGTGCCTTTGTCCGCTGTAGTGTTTGATAATAACTTGAATAGCAAGATCGTATTTATATATAATCCGTCTACACAGAAAGTAGAACTGCGTAAAGTCAGTGATGAGGGAATTATTGTAGGACGTAACGACCTGATAGTATCCGGAAATATTGAACCGGGCGAACAGGTTGTGTCTGCCGGAGCGTCTTATCTGGTAGATGGCCAGCAAGTAAAAATATTAACAGAATAAAAAAGGAGAGAGCATATCATGAATATTCCAAAATATTCTTTGGAGAACCGGAAGGTTATCTATTTCTTTTTGGCTATTTTGTTGATAGGCGGAGTAATCTCCTTCTTCAAGCTGCCTAAGAAAGAAGATGCGCCTTTTGTGATAAAGACTGCGGTATTGGTTACCCAGTATCCGGGAGCGAATCCACATGAAGTGGAGAAACTGATTACGGAACCGATTGAACGTGAAATTCAGTCCATGACAGATGTATATCAGATTAAATCGGAATCTTATTTCGGACTGTCTAAGATTTCTATTGAACTTCAGCCTACGATTGATCCGGATTATATGCCTGTAAAATGGGACGAATTACGTCGTAAAGTGGCGAATATACAACCCAAGTTGCCTAGTGGGGCGTCTACCATTACTGTAAATGATGACTTTGGTGATGTGTATGGTATTTATTATGCTTTGACAGCTGATGAGGGCTTCTCGTATACCGATTTGCGTGACTGGGCACAGCGTATCCGTACTCAGCTGACCCCGATTGAGGGAGTACAGAAAGTAATGTTATACGGAGAGCAGACCGAAGTGATCAATGTCAAGATATCTACCTCCAAACTTTCGGCATTGGGTATTGATCCCACTTCGATTATGGGCATCTTGCAGAAGCAGAATATACAGGTGAATACAGGAGATATAGCGACAGAAATTTATCAGTTGCGCTTGCGTACGGAAGGGACTTATACCAGTCTGGAAGATATAGAAAACCAGTTGATTATCAGCAAGGACGGACGGGAAGTCCGTTTGGGGGATATTGCAACAGTGGAGCGTGGATACTATGATCCGCCTTCAACCTTGATGCGGGTCAATGGTAAACGTGCTATCGGTATAGGTGTGGCCAGTGGAGCAAAGGATAATGTGGTGGCTGTGGGTAAAGCAGTGGACGAAAGGTTGGCGGAAATAGAGCAATTGTTGCCTATCGGCATTGAACTGACCTCGCTTTATCCTGAGGACAAGATTGCTGATGAGGCGAATAATGGCTTTATCCTGAATTTGATAGAATCATTGGTTATTGTTATCCTGATTATCTTTGTGGTGATGGGATCGCGTGCCGGTATGCTGATAGGTAGTTCGTTACTTTTCTCGGTAGGTGGTACTTTGCTTATTATGTTGATGTGGGGGGTAGGATTGAACCGTACTTCTTTGGCGGCATTTATTATCGCCATGGGGATGCTGGTGGATAATGCCATTGTGGTGACAGATAATGCGCAGATAGGTATCAAGCGCGGAAAATCACGTTACCTGTCATTGATAGAGGGAGCCATCAAGCCGCAATGGGCATTGCTGGGTGCTACCTTTATTGCTATCTGCTCTTTCCTGCCTTTGTATCTGGCACCGGCATCCGTGGCCGAGATTGTGAAACCGCTATTTGTTGTATTGGCTGTATCACTGGGATTGAGTTGGATTCTGGCTTTGTGTCAGACTACGACTTTTGGTAATTTTATTTTGAAAGAAGCTGTTCCCGGCGGTGCGATGAAAGACCCGTATGATACTAAACTCTATCATAGATTCGAGAAGTTTCTGACCTTGCTGATTAAACGCCGTTTTGTGACATTGACCACGGTTTTTGTAACTTTGGTGCTTTCTTTGGTTATTATGGCTGTTATGCCTCAGAGTTTTTTCCCGAAAATGAATAAGCCTTATTTCCGTGCTGATCTGGTATTCCCTGAGGGATTTAGTATTCATGCGGTAGATCAGGATGTGATGAAGGTGGAGGATTACTTGAAGAATCATGAGAAAGTTAAATCATATTCGGTGACATTGGGTGGTACTCCGTTGCGTTACTATTTGGCAAGTTCTTCTTTTGGACCGAAGTCTAACTATGCCAATGTGATGGTGGAAACTAAAGACCCCGAAGATGCAGCCGAAGTAGAACAGCAGTTTTATGAGCACATGACTCAGAACTTTCCCAATATCATTACCCGTTCGGCACTTTTTGCTTTGTCTCCGGTGCCTGAAGCTGCTATTGAGATCGGTTTTATCGGTGAAAACCCCGATACATTGACCGCATTGGTTGAAAGGGCGAAAAAAATAGCCCGCCAGTGTGATATGGTGACGGATATCCGTTCCAACTGGGGAGATAAGGTGCCCGTGTGGAAACCGATGTTCTCTCAACAGAAAGGTTTACGCTTGGGGATTACCCGTCAGCAGGTTGCCAACTCATTCCGTACGGCTACCAATGGTTTGCCTTTGGGAGAATATCGTGAGGGGGATGTTTCCTTGCCTATCCTGCTGAAAGATGAGGATGTGGAAAAAATGAACTTGAATGATGTGAAAAGTGTGCCTGTATTCAGTACGAAAGGAAATTCCGTGAAAGTGGAACAGGTAATCGATAATTTCGCTTTGGGTTATGATTATAATGTAGTCCGTCGCTTTAACCGCGAGCGTTGTATGATGATGCAATGTGAACCTAAACGTGGAGCCAATACGATGGCTGCGTTTAAACAGGTGCTTACTGCCGTACAAGAGCAGATGCAGTTGCCCGAAGGGTATAAAATGAAATATTTCGGTGAGCAGGAAACACAGGATGTAAGTAATGCTGCATTGGCGAAGAATATTCCGCTGACTTTCCTGTTGATTTATGTGGTTCTGCTGTTTCTTTTCCCCAGCAACTACCGCAAGCCGGTATTGATTATGCTTATGTTGCCGCTGGTGTTTATCGGTGTGGTATGGGGATTGCTCTTGTTTGGCAAGTCATTGGACTTCTTTGCCATCCTCGGTCTGTTGGGATTGATTGGTATGAATATCAAGAATGCCATTGTGCTGGTCGATGAAATCGGACTTCAGTTGAAGGATGGAAAGGGGGCTGTGCCTGCCGTGGTCGAGGCTACCAAGACACGTATCGTTCCGGTGACCATGGCTTCCGGAACTACTATTCTGGGTATGCTTCCATTGTTGGGCGATGCCATGTTTGCAGGTATGGCGGCTACCATTATGGGTGGTTTGTTCGTATCGACGGTACTGACCATTTTTGTTCTTCCGGTAACTTATTGTATTTTCTTTAAAATCAGAGCAGACAGATAATGAAAACTAAGATGATCTATATTATAGGTGTGGCTTGTATGACCGGTACACTTTCGGCTCAGACTGTCGTGGATTATTCTACCTTTGAACAAAAGGTACTGGATTATAGCCAAACCTTAAAACAGAGTGTGGCACAACGTACAGCTATGCAGAAAGCTATGAAAGCGGCAAAAACCGCTTTCTTCCCGGCTGTTGATGCAACGGGAAGCTATCAGTATCGTATTAACAAATACGAGATGGATCTTGGCGGAATGGCTGTTCCTATGGAGCACGATTCATACAGTGCCGAAGTAGGGGTATCACAACCTATTTATGCCGGTGGAAGCATCTATCACAATTACAAGGCTTCCCAAATACAAACCCAGATGGCGGATAAGTCGGTGGATTTGACAACGGATAATATTATCTATGCTGCTGAAGCCAGTTATTGGGGAACAGCCGCACAAAAAGAAATGTATGAAACGATGTGCCAGTATGTGCAGATTATTGAGCAGTTGACCAAAGTGCTGCAAGACAAGTACGATGATGGCTATATCAGCAAGACGGATCTCATTCAGATGCAGACCCGTTTGAAAGAGGCTGAATTGCAACGTTCCAGCAGCTACCAGTCTTATCAGGTCGCCTTGCAGAATATGAATGTGCTGATGGGATTGGAACCGCTGGCTGAAATGGATTTGACGGATTCTATTTCTACCATATTGCCTATGCCTGCCTTTATTGGAGCGGAAACAGCCTTGAATGTGCGTCCCGATTATGCTATCTCACAGTTGGATGTGGATTATCAGAAAAGACAGGTAAGTCTGGCTGCCGCCAAGTACAATCCTTCTCTTTCTATCGGTTTTAAAGAGACATGGGGAACACAGATGTTGAACATTTCGGGCGAAACTATGTTTAATAGTAATGTGTATGCCTCTATTAAATTGCCGATTTTCCATTGGGGAGCCCGCTTTAAATCGACGGCTGCACAGAAGGCTATTTTATTAAGCAAGCAGTATGCATTGCAAGATAAGCAAGACCAAATAAGCAAAGAAGTGGCGAAGGCGTGGACTAGTCTGACCGAGAATACCCGTCAGATAAGTATTGCCGAGGAGAACTGCAAACTGGCAGAAGAGAATTTGGATTTGAACACTTTTAGTTATACTGAAGGTAAGTTGACTATTTTGGATGTGCTTTCTGCACAGCTGACATGGATACAGGCATATACAAACCTTATCCAATCTTATTATGAGCAGAAGATTGCGTTGGCTGATTACAGAAAAGCAACCGGTATAAGGTATTTAGGACAGAAATAGGTAAATTCAGACCAGATTCTTATTATATAAAAAAGTCACAATAAAGCAGGTTTGGCTATCTTTGTATCCAGACCTGCTTTATTTGTTTTTATTCAGTTTATGTTTACTGTAAAGCTTGTTTTAACAGTGGAAAAAAGAATAGATTACAATGAAGAAAATATCATTTTGGATCGTAATCTTTATATGTATGGCAGATGCGGCTTTGGCAGTCACGCAAGAGGGTGGGCTGTTTTATTTGCCTGAAGATACGACAACGCAACACAAAGACAGCACAGTACAGAAAAGGACTTTTTTCAAAAAGTTTCTGGACTATTTTAATGATGCTAATAAAGATAAGAATCATAAGAAATTTGATTTCAGTATTATTGGCGGACCACATTACAGTACGGATACCAAACTGGGGCTGGGACTGGTGGCGGCGGGGCTTTATCGTACCGATAGAAATGACATGCTTCTTCCTCCGTCCAATGTATCTTTATTCGGAGATGTTTCCACTGTTGGCTTCTATATGTTGGGGATACGCGGAACTCATATCTTTCCGCAGGACAAATACCGGCTGGATTATACTCTTTATTTTTATTCCTTTCCTTCCAAGTTTTGGGGAATAGGGTACGATATGGGTAAGGTAGATGCCAATGAATCTGATTTAGATCGCTGGCAAGCACAAGTTAAAGCTAGTTTCCTGTTTCGGATAGCGGATAATCTATATGTAGGTCCTATGGCATCTTATGATTATGTGCATGGTAAGAATATGGAACGCCCCGAACTACTGGAGGGGATGAATCTTACTACTGCTAATTATGGAGTGGGCCTTTCTTTGGCATATGATTCGCGCGATGTGTTGACCAATCCCCATAAGGGATATTATTTGAATATTACCCAGTGTTTCCGTCCTAAGTTTTTAGGAAACGATTATGCATTCAGTACTACGGATTTGCGTACCAGTTATTATCATCCTGTATGGAAAGGAGGATTGTTGGCAGGAGAATTACGCGGTACTTTTAATTTCGGTAATCCGTCATGGGCCATGATGGCGTTGTTGGGAAACTCGTATTCCATGCGTGGTTATTACGAAGGGCGCTATCGTGACAAGCATAAAATAGAGGGGCAGGTGGAATTGCGTCAGCATGTATGGAAACGTAATGGTGTTGTAGTTTGGATAGGGGCCGGAACTGTATTCAATAAGTTCAGTGCTTTGTGCATGGACAGAGTGTTGCCTAATTATGGAATAGGTTATCGTTGGGAGTTTAAAAAGAATGTAAATGTTCGTCTGGACTATGGATTTGGAAAAAATGGACAGTCTGGTTTTATCTTTAATATAAATGAAGCATTTTAAAGAATTTATTCAGTGGTGTTGTGAGCCACAACGGTTGTTCGTTCTGTTCATCGTTGTCTTGGCCATTCCCAATGTGGCATTGTTTTTTACAGAACAGCAAATGACACTTTGGGCACGTATTTGTAATGTCATTCTGCCGGTATCGGTTTATTGGTTGATTATGACATTGGGGCGTAAACCTGGAAAGACTATTTGGATCTTATTTCCGTTTGTTTTCTTTGCGGCATTCCAACTGGTATTGCTATACCTGTTCGGGCGTTCTATCATTGCAGTAGATATGTTCCTGAATCTGACAACTACTAATTCCGGGGAGGCGCTGGAACTGTTGGATAATTTACTGCCGGCTGTAATTGGTGTTTTTGTTGTTTACATTCCTGCTTTGGTCTTGGGAGGTTTTTCATGGGCCCGGGGTAATCAGTTGGAATATTCTTTTATTCGTTCTCAACGTAAGTATGCCTTGGCAGGCATTGTTGCAGGAGCGTTATTGACCGTTATCTGCTATGCGACGCAACGTGATTATCAAGTAAAGATCGAAATGTATCCGGCTAATGTATGTTATAATCTAGTATTGGCTGCAGAACGTGCGGGCGAAACAGCCGGATATGCGGAAACTTCAAGGGATTTTACTTTTAATGCCAGTGCCGCACATGATGAAAACAGCCGGGAAGTTTATGTCTTGGTGATAGGGGAAACGGCCCGTGCCTGTAATTTCGGACTTTATGGTTATGAAAGGAATACTACTCCATTACTTGATAAAATGGAGGGGGTGGTAACTTTCACGGATGTGCTTACCCAGTCTAATACTACTCATAAAAGTGTGCCTATGTTGCTTTCGGCAGCTTCGGCTGAGGATTATGACTGTCTTTATAGACAGAAAGGAATCATTACCGCTTTCAAGGAAGCAGGATTTCATACTGCCTTTTTTTCGAACCAGCTTCCTAACCATTCTTTTATTGATTTTTTGGGGATGGAGGCAGATGATTGGAAGTTTATCAAGAAAGATGCTCCGAAAGGAGCCAATATTTCGGATGACGAACTATTGTTTCTGGTAGAAAAGGAGCTAAAGGCAGGTCATCAAAAATTATTCATCGTGCTGCATGCCTATGGATCACATTTTAATTATAAAGAACGTTATCCCGAATCCATGTCTGTCTTTAAACCGGATAATCTGACAGACGCCAAATATGAGAATAAAGAGTATTTGATGAATGCATATGATAATACCATCCGTTATACAGATGGTTTCCTGGCTTCTTTGATCACTTTATTGCAGAAAACAAACTCTTTTTCGGCTATGCTTTATACTTCGGATCATGGAGAGGATATTTTTGATGATAATCGAAAATTATTTTTACATGCATCCCCAGTCCCGTCTTATTATCAACTGCATGTGCCATTTTTAATTTGGTTGTCCAAAACATATAGAGAAAAGAATGTGGAAGTACATGAAGCTATATTGCAGAACCGTGAAAAACCGGTGGCGGGAAATGCCTCCGTGTTTCATACCATGCTGAATTTGGCAGGGGTACAGACACCTTATAGGGCAGATAGCCTATCGGTAGCAAACAGACAATATCTCATTCGTCCGCGTTATTATCTTAATGACCATAATCTTCCTAAGTCATTGGATAAGATAGGATTAAAAAAGGAAGACATAGAACAGTTCAGACGGAATAATCTTGTTTTTCCTTGATGTGAAAAAGATTTAAAATGGTTGGAGAATTATAATAGAATTACGTATTAATGATTATTTTCGCACAGCTTTGTTATTGTATTTATTACGAAAACTATTATAATCCTTTTATTATGAAAAACAAGAAAAACAATTTCTATCTGATGGGAGTGGTGTTTATAGCCATTCTCGGCGGTTTACTTTTCGGTTATGATACAGCTGTTATTTCGGGGGCGGAGCAGGCTCTGCAAAAACATTTGGGATTAGATGCTTTCTGGCATGGCGTGACTGCTTCCAGTGCATTGATAGGTTGCGTCATTGGCAGTGCTTTTTCCGGTTATTTTGCTTCGGGGCTAGGACGTCGTAATTCGTTGCGTCTGGCTGCTTTATTGTTCTTCCTGTCTGCTTTAGGCTCTTATTATCCCGAATTTTTATTTTTCTCGAAAGGAGATACTTCGTTTGCATTGATCCTTGCTTTTAACTTTTATCGTATCATCGGGGGAATCGGTGTAGGACTTGCCTCTGCTGTTTGTCCGATGTACATTGCCGAAATTGCCCCTTCCGAAATTCGTGGTAAATTGGTTTCCTGTAATCAGTTTGCTATTATTTTTGGCATGTTGGTAGTCTATTTTGTCAATTATATGATTAAAGATGGTATGCCGGATGAAGTGCTTGTTTCCGATGGTTGGAGATATATGTTTGGTTCAGAAGCGGTTCCGGCTGCATTATTTGGCATTTTATTGTTTTTGGTTCCTGAAACTCCGCGCTATTTGGCTATGACCCATCAGGATGATAAAGCGTTTTCTGTACTTGAAAAAGTAAATGGAACAGATAAGGCTAAAACTATTTTGTCTGAAATAAAGGCTGTAACTTCCGAGAAAACGGAAAAACTGCTTACATACGGGCTGACAGTTATTGTAGTCGGCATCTTGCTTTCTGTATTTCAGCAAGCTATCGGCATTAATGCTGTGCTTTATTATGCACCGCGTATTTTTGAAAAAATCGGTGGCGGTGGCGATGGTATGATGCAGACTGTGGTAATGGGGGTAGTTAATATTCTCTTTACATTGATTGCCATCTTTACCGTAGAGAAGATGGGACGTAAACCCTTGTTGATTGTTGGTTCTATTGGCATGGCTGTAGGTGCATTCTGTGTTGCGTTTTGTGATGAGTTTCAGGTGGAAGGTATTCTTCCTGTTCTTTCCATCATAGTTTATGCTGCATTCTTTATGATGTCATGGGGACCTATCTGCTGGGTGTTGATTGCAGAGATATTTCCGAATACTATCCGCGGTAAGGCAGTGGCTATCGCTGTAGCTTTCCAATGGATATTCAATTATCTGGTTTCTTCCACTTTTCCTGCCATGTATGAATTCAGTCCGGTATTTGCCTATGGGCTTTATGGCGTGATTTGTGTGCTTGCAGCTCTGTTTGTGTGGAAGATGGTTCCTGAAACAAAAGGAAAGACTTTGGAAGATATGACTCGTCTTTGGAAAGAAAGAGCAAGATAAGTTGGTGCGATGCCGGAAACGGTGTCTTTCATACCGGAGAATAGAAACCATCCCTTTCAACTTAACAAATAGAAAGTTGGACGCGAAAATGCCCTCATGCCCTCACTTTGGCTCTAACTGGTTTATAATGAACTGCTTATTAGTGATGGTAGTATCTGTGTTAGTGAGGGCATTGCCCTCACTAACACAGATGCTTGAAAATAAATTATTCTAACTTTATCATGTGATATAAAGTACCTTTTCTGCTGGCTTTTGGGTGAATGTTCAGTTTGCGGATAATGTGTCTGTATTAATTTATCTTGTTGATTGACAGGTTTTTCACGCTTGTACTCTTGCAAATAATTGAAAATCTTCATGTGCGGTCAGCCTTTCTCCCTTCTTCTCTGTAGTGGCGGAATAGAAGTGACATTTAAACAACTGTTCCAAAGGCGAAATTTACTCAAATTCGGTGTTGTTTTGCCAAAATACCTTCTCATTTTCATCATTCAACCCATAACGTTCGTTCTTATAAAGCAGCTGCATGGCTTGTGCAGCGAGTTGGCGGTAGTCTATGTATGCATATTTCCCTGTCTCTTATCTGTTTTCTCCCTTTTATTTTCTCACTTTTATATGTTTGTAATTGCTTATTCACTACTGTGACTAAGTTTAATTACAGTAGTGGTTAAAGTTAACTACAATAGTGATTAGACTTAATTACATTCGTGATTAACAGATATTGAACTTTTAATCGTCAAAGAAGAACAGTATGATACAAACTACGACACCGTTATTTATGCCGTTTGTGCAAGGAAGAAAAACTGAAAAAACAGGGGGCTTACCAAATAACCGGTTTATAGGCTTGTGAATGTATATTATATTGTGAATGAGTGTCTTAAGAGATGAGAATGAGGAATAAGGAGTGAGGGTAATGACTTTACAATGAGTGGGTTATAGTTGGAAATGAGGGCATGAGTGGGAACAACTTATAGAGCATCATTATGACATATTTAAGTATGCTCAGCATAGATGCCCCATACATTATCTTGCTGTAATGTATAAAAAAGAGCCGTATCATTACTTGGGAGTAGAGTTGATACGGCTCTTTTTATGGCTGATAAAGGGTGTCAAAGTATCCTCGGATGAAAAGTCCTTTTCCTCAAAGGTTGTGTTTTGACACCTTTTTCTTTTTATCAGGATGGGATTGTTTTATTTCTTTTCCCCTATTGTTTTCAGCATTTCTTGTACGGCTGCTTCCAACTGCTGGTCTTCACCTGCCAATGCCTTTTCTGGAGTATTATAAACTTCAATGTCTGGAGAAAGTTGGTGATTTTCCGCATATTGTCCACGCATATCCATACAACCCACCTGAGGAATACCGAACACAATGCTCGGGTCGATCTGGTTTTCCCACCATACGGCAGTCATTGTGCCCGGAACCGGAGCACCAATCAGTTTGCCTATCTTTAATTCCTTGTAAACCCATGGGAAGCCATGTGCGTTACTGTAATTGTCCTCGCATACCAATACGCAGGATGGCTTGAGCCATTTATTGAATGGGTCGCTGCCTATGTATTGTCCGCGTGGAACGAAACGCTGATATTCCTTGCCGCTTAATAAAGTGGCCAAGTCATCATGTAGCCATCCGCCTCCATTGTGGCGTGTGTCTACAATAATAGCTTCTTTGTTGCGGCAGCGTCCCAATACTTCACTATATACTTCGCGGAAACTTTGACTGTCCATGCCTTTTACGTGTACATAGCCGATGCGGTCTTCGGATAACTTATCGACTATATTGCGGCAACGTTCTACCCAACGTTTGTACAGCAAGTTACTTTGTTCGCCCATGCTGATAGCTTTGATGGTGATATCAAAACGTTTGCCGGTAGCCGGATTATATATGGCCAGTAACACTTTTCTTCCGGCTTTGCCTTCCAGCAGCGGGAAGTAGTCTTGCCCTTTCACGATAGGTTTGCCGTCAATTTTCTCGATGATGCAACCGGGAGTAACATCCGTTTTTTTCACGGCAAATGGGCCTTTTGCCAATATTTCTTTAATTTTTAACCCGTCACCATCATAAGTTTCGTCATAGAATACTCCTAGGGTCGCTGTGGATAGTATAGGACCGTTTGAGTAGTAACGTGCTCCGGTGTGCGAACCGTTTAACTCACCCAGCATTTCACTCAGCATTTCCTGAAAATCATAATTGTTATTGATGTATGGAAGAAAGCGTGCGTATGCTTCGTGATAGCCTTTCCAGTCTACTCCGTGCAGATCTTTTACATAGAATTTATCTTCTACTTGTTGCCATACATGATCGAAAATATATTCGCGTTCACCATAGGGTTGGTAGTCGAAGAAAGCTTCGAATTCTACAGGTTTGGTTTCACCACTGCTGACAGTGACTTTCTTGATACCACCTTGGCTGCAAAGGAACAGATTCTCGCCTTTCTTATCAGGAAGCAGGGCTCCGCCACCGACTTTTTTCATGACGATTTTAGTCTTGTTTTCTTTAAGATCGTGTTCCCATAAATCATATCCGCTTTCGAAGGCTGCTTGATAATATAGTTTGTCACCCTTCGGAGTTAATACAGCATCTCCCAATCGTGAAGAATTTACAGTCAGACGAATCACACGGTCACGGCTGTTTTCAAGGTCGAAAACCAGTGGCTTTACTTCCTTCTTGTCATCTTCTTTCTTGGAGTCTTTCTTTTTATCTTTTTTATGATCGGCCTTCTCCTTCTCTTCACTCTTCTCTTTGTCTTTCTTTTCCGAGTCTTCCAGTAAGGCAAGCTCTTCCTTGCTCATTCTGAAACGGTCGTATGCGTCCAGGTCGAAGAACATGATATAGATATCCGCTTCAGCACCCCAGCTTCCGTGACTGCGGAATCCTGCGCGGTCACTTTCCCAAATCATGGCTTTTCCATCCAATACCCATTTGGCATTGCCGTCACTGTATCCACTTTCGGTCAGATTATGAATTTCTCCGTTACCAGATGCGTTGACCAGTGCAACATCCTTGTTATTCCATCCGCCAATACCTATGTAGTTGGTAAGAATCCATTTGCTGTCCGGACTCCATTGATACCATTGGTCGCCGTCACTATAAGAATATTCGTACTTGCCGTCCATGACGGTGCGTACAGCTTTTGATTTCAGATTCAGAACACGGATGGTAGTACGGTTTTCAAGAAAGGCTACTTCTTTGCCGTCAGGACTGTATTGAGGTTGGAATGAAGTGATATCCGAATTGGTCAGTCTTTCCTCTTTGATATCGGTTGCGTAAGCGAACTGTTTTTCTTCCTTTTTAGCTAGACTGGTTTGATAAATCTGCCATAATCCGTTTCTTTCGGAAGCGTAAACAATACTTCTTCCGTCCGGAGAAAAGTGAATATCGCGTTCCTGTTGCGGAGTATTGGTGATTTGTTTGGTAGTGCTGTATTCTGTTGATGTGACATATACATCTCCGCGTAGTACAAAAGCAATTTCCTTTGCATCGGGCGAAAGGGATATCTCTGTTGCTCCGCTACGCTTGATCTGGCGGATGAGATCTTTGTCGTTCTTGTCGGTGACAATGGAAATCTGAACTTTTTGCGGAATGGCACCTTCTTTTACCGTGTAGATTTCGCCATCATATCCATAGCATAATGTTCCATTGGAGGCGGCACTCAGGAAGCGTACCGGATGTTTGGTATGGTTGGTAATTTGTTTGGATGTATTACCGTCAATATCACGTTTGAAAATATTAAATGAGCCTTTTTCCTCACTTAAATAATAGAATGATTTATCATCTGAAGCCCAAACGGGAGTGCGGTCCTCACCATTGAAAGCAGTTTGTTTGCGAAAGGTACGGTTTCCATTCAGAGAACACAGCCAAATATCGCGGGTAATGGATGAAGTGTGATGTTTACGCCAAGGGTCTTCATATCCTTTTTTGTCATGGTAGAGTAAAGTATTGCCTGTATGATTGATACTGATATCTTCCATCGGCATGGAAGAGAAGAGGATGGGGCGTCCGCCTTCGGTATTGACTTCATATACTTGTTGGAATTGTCCGGAGGGGAATTGTGCGTCTTCTGCTGTTGGCATTATATTGGCTAGAAACAGAATGTGTCCGGCATCTTTATAAGCCACCGGTGTTTCATTACCCGAATGGGTAGTTAATCTTTTGGGGATACCCCCTTCCTTGTTTACCTCAAAAATATCCATACTTCCCATTCGGTCTGATGCGAAAGCAATTTTTTTTCCGTCAGGGCTCCAGATGGGTTTGGTGTCGTGGGCAGGGTTGGTTGTAATCTGACTGGCCCTGCCGCCTGTAGAGGGTACTGTGTAGATGTCACCTTTATAGGTGAATGCGATGGTGGTTCCATCCGGAGAAATGGCACAATAACGCATCCATAATGGATTGTCCTGTGCATACGTGGAAATTGACAACAAAATTGCCGCCACACCTAGTAGCTGTCTTTTCATGTGGATAAAATGTTGTGGTTAATACTAAGTTATTTCTTTTTTTTCAGGAAATATCCTCTGATTCTTTGCATGATCTTGATACCGGTCCGTACTCCGTCATAAACGGCGATTCCTGTATTGATATGTTGCATAATGCCTTCTACGCCTCCTTTGTGTTCTACAGGCGCAAAAAGTTCATGTATGGTTTGTACCATTTCTTTTTTAGCTTGCTGTACTTCTTCCAACTTCTCAGCTTTTCGTTGTGCTATCACTTCCAAAGTGATGATGGGCGTTTTATTAGGAGTATTCTCTTTCATAATCAGTTGTCATTTAAAAGCAAGTTGGCAAGGAAATTTACCATAGGCTGAACAATCAGCCGTTTGCGGAATAAAACGATTAACAGAATCAGCAGAATAATGCATCCGGTAATGATTCCATAACTGGCCATAAGCCCGCCTACATGAGGTGCGAGTACATAGGCCAATGTAAATGATAAGTAGAAAAGGGCGATAATACCTAATATCAATAATATAAAGACAAGGATGAGGGTTGATATCAGTATAGTAAGTTTTTCTACTAAATGTAGTTTTACATAATCCTTTTGTAACTCTGCGTACTTTTTAAGCTCTGCCAGAAGTTGTTGCAGATTATCTATATTTTTATCGTTTGCAAACATGCGTGGAGTTTTGATTTAAAAATTATTGTCATTCCGGACTTGTATCCGGAATGACAATACACTTTTGTGGGCGTTGCTTATTCTTTTACCTCGGCTGCAATTTCATCGACCAGATTTTCCATATCTGTGCGACTTAATTTGATACCTCTTTTACGTAAAGCATCAGCAATTTTGCTACGAGTGTCTTCTCCGCTTTCAGGAGCAAATAAAATACCGGCTGCTGCACCAACTACGGCTCCGCCTAGGAATGCAGCTAAAATACTTAATCCTTTCATAGTTTTTTGTTTTTTGTACCTTACAAATCTAACAAATAAAACTGAATGTTGTTGTTTATTTTGTCTATTTTTGAATAGAAATTGGAGATTCTTCTCTGATTAACTAAATTTAACTCCGTTCTTGCTGTGAAAGCTGTTGATATATTGCTACTTTTGCACCAATATAATGGAATTAAACTAGAGTATTAATTTATAAAAGATTGAGTAATCATGAAAAAATTAGTTGTGTTGGGTATGGGATTGTGCGTAGCCTTGGCATTTTCCTCATGTAAATCTAGCGAAAGTGCTTACAAGAAGGCTTATGAAAAGGCAAAACAACAGGAATTGGCTGAAGCTCCTGCCGATCAGGTAGAAGCGACTCCGGTTGAAGCTGCTCCGGTAGTATCTGCCCCCGTGACAACTGCTCCTGTTGCCGGTCCGGTTCGCGAAGAGAAAGTAGAACTGGTTTCAGGTGACGGCTTAAAAGCATATAGCGTAGTATGTGGTAGCTTTGGCGTGAAAGCGAATGCGGAAGGTCTGAAACAATATTTGGATGGCCAAGGCTATAATGCCAAAGTGGTTTATAATGCTGAAAGAAATACGTATCGCGTTATAGCATCTTCATACGATGACCGTGCGGAGGCTACTCAGGCAAAGGAGGAATTTAAGGCAAAATATCCTAACCGTGACGATTTCCAAAAGGCATGGTTACTATATAGAGTATATTAATGATTTCTTTTTGGTAAATTAAGAAGAAAATATAGTCTATTTTTCTTTATTAAAAGCGGCAACTGTGAAGTTGCCGCTTTTTTTTATAGCTTTGCCGGTTCTAAACAACAATAAAAACTAAGGGTATGAAATATTATGGCAGATTATCGGTCGCTGCTCTTTTGGCTATAGCACCGCTGTATGGCTTTGCCCAGGAAAAGGTGGTACCTATTAAATACGGAGATATGGATCAGTGGATAATCCGTAAGGTTCATGAGTCCGGTGTTATAGGCGGCAATACCAAACTTCTTTATGAGATAGGCCCTACAAAGGAAATAGATGGTAACAAACCTTATAAGAATATGGGAGGGTCTCCTTGGGGAACCTCTAATGTGATGGCTAAGGTAGTGGGCATTGTTAAAACAAATAATTCTGTTTACAGGGACAAACGGGACAATGGATATTGTGCTCGTCTGGAAACGCATATAGAGAGCGTCAAGGTATTGGGAATGGTGAATATTACTGTATTGGCAGCCGGATCCATTTATTTGGGTGATATGTTGGAGCCGATAACAGGAACCAAGAATGCTGAGAAGAATATGAATTGGGGAGTTCCTTTTACCCAACGTCCCAAAGCTGTCCGTTATGATTATAAGGTAAAGATGTCTGGTGAGAAAGATCGTATCCGGTTGACAGGCTTCAGCAAGAAAGGTCAGGTGGCAGGGCAGGATTGTGCGATAACTGTTTTCTTTTTGCAAAAACGTATGGAGGACGCTGAAGGAAATATTACTGCGAAGAGGGTAGGAACTATGGTGGTGAAGTATGATAAGGACTCGGATGGTTGGGTGAATGGTGCTACTTATGAAGTGCTGTATGGTGATATAACCAAGCATCCGTCTTATGATCATGAAACGATGGGGTTGAGAGAGAGAGATTATACTAGAAATAGTAAGGGAGAAAGTGTCTTGATTAAAGAAACAGGATGGGCGGGGGCCAATGAGAATCCTACCCACATGATACTGCAATTTTCGTCCAGTCATGGGGGAGCTTTTATCGGTTCTCCCGGAAATACGCTTTGGGTTGACAATGTGAAGCTGGTCTATTGAAGATAAGTAAATGCTTTTGTTTGTGTAATGTTGCAGGTGCAAGATATATATCTTGCACCTGCAACATTATATGCCCTTTGCTTATATATCCTGGGAGTATTTTAAAAAAGCTTTTTGTTTGTGATATAGCCCGGTATCTTGTTACAAGATTCGGTAAATGTTGCCTCAAGTTTCCGGAATTGTATAGCCGAGATTCGTAGATTCTTGTTATACGGTTTGTTTGCTGTTGCTGTTTGTGTGATTAAAATGCAGTTGAAGAAAAAAAAGAGGGAGCATCGTTTGTTACGATACCCCCTTCTTTAATTTATCAGAGTTTTATCAGGTAGCAATGATTATTTTACTTCCAGAATAACTACGCGGTTCAGATAGTTCTTGCCAAACATATTGTCTGTTCCACCCATAGCAACTTTTTCAAGTTGGCTTTCTTTTACGCCTTCTGCAACCAATGCATCGTAAACAGCCTGAGCACGTTTTTCAGACAAAGTCTGGTTGAATGAAGCAGATCCTGTAGCTTTATCAGCGAAACCTGCGATTTTGTACTTAGCGTTAGGATTAGCTTTGATAGCTTTAGCCATTAACTGTACATTAACCATGCCTTCCGGACTGATCTTTGCTTTACCGATCTTGAAGAAGATAGCAACTTCTGCAGCGCTAGGAACTTCTTTAATCACTTCCTTGACTACTTCTTTCGGAACTTCACGAACCACTTCCTTGATCACTTCTTTTTCTACTACACGGTCTTCAACTTTAGCAAACTTCTTGCCGCCAAAAGTATAGCTTACACCTGCTGTGATCATACCTGTACCTTCTGCCTTACGGTGATCGCTGATGTTACCGAAGATTGAAGGAGCGATTGCACCACGAGCTTCAACATCGATAGCCCATTTATTGTTTAAGTTAAACTTTAAACCTAAACCGGCAGAAGCGCCTATACGAGCTTTAGCTTTTGCTTCACCGGATGTAGAAACACCAGTTCTTTCACCTGTGTTGCCATCGTAAGTATAAACAACATTTGCAGATTTTGCAACAGATAACTGAGGACCTACAAAACCATAAACTTCAAAGAAACGGTTAGGATTAGCGCCTGCAAATAAAGATGACAAGTTTACCATTGCATCAATATTCGCTCCAACATAGTTCTTGTTGTGTTCGTGATAGCCAATTTCTTGTAAACATAAACTTTGCCATATTCCGTTCACTTGACCGCGTATTCCCCAAGTCGGAGTAATATATTTACCAAGCGAAATACTGAAATTCGGAGATATTCTGTTAAATCCATCGTTTGCTACAGAGTGTATACCACCACCTACGCTAATAAAAATATTATCGCTCCATTTCGGAGTATAATAATTAGTTTCTTGTGCTTTAATTGTTGTTGCACATACGCCTGCCAATAATAAAGACAGGGTTAAAAATTTATATTTCATTATATTATGTTTTTAGTGATTAAATCAAAATATTAACTGGCTATTAGTCTGCAATAATAATACCACCACCGGCATTGCTGTCATCTCCATGTCCATGACCGTGGCCGTGACTTGGAGCATGTCCATGACCCGGTATTTGCTCATTTTTAGGAGAAACTATAGTATTGTAAGAATCGACTGTGAAGCTTGCAACAGGATTTCCATCTCTTTTAGGTGATTTTTCGAATATCTGATAAACAGATGTTGTTTTCATATAGTCCACAAAAACACTAAAACGGGAATGTGCTAATACCTGTACATCATTTAGAGTCACTTTGTCTTCTCGGACACCTTTATCATAAGCATCTATAATGTTATTTATTTCGCTGTCGTCTCCCTCATAATCGTTCTTTATAACTTCACTACCTTCTTTTTTAGTGTAAGTTACTGTAATGTAATACCAATAATCACTGGTATTATCCTTGAACCCACTGTGTTTAGTTGTTTCTATTTGAGAATTACTACTTTCTTCTTGTGCAAAGAAATTCTCGCTTAAGATAATAGTAACTTCTTTTGCACCGAATTGACCTGCTTTTAGTGCAGGAATAGTAACTGATGCAGAACCAGTCATTCCCTTGTATTTTGCATTTATATTAATGGATTCACTAGCTAGTTCAGGTGTACCTTCGTAGGTTCCGTTACCTTTACTGAAAGAAATTTCTGCACTTTGAGTTACATCTGTACCTGTAGTCGCATCAATAACCACGGGGGTTATAATAAATTTTGCATTTACGGGGGTAACCTCAATTCCAATATTTTCCTTCTCACAAGAAGTAAACATTGTTGTTGTCAATGCTACTATGGCCAGTGCCAATTTAGCACTTAAACCACTTAAAAATTTGTTTTTTTTCATCTCGATAAAATTAAAATTTTAATAATTCTGATTTAATAAAATATGGATTAAAACTATTACTTTCCATTATGTTGTCACTCGTTTCAGCTTTATATTGTTTATAATATTTTCGTTCATTTCCTGCGTTATAAATAATTCCCATATTATTTGAGAAGTTTACACGCGGTATATATTTATGTCTTTTGTTTTTATAAAAAGGAAGCGCGACTTGAAACCTGAATCCACCATTACTGTTGGCATGTTCTGCTTTCATTGCGTAAAAACCTATGGACGCATATCGGAAATGACGTATCATTTCAAACTTGATACCTTTTTCTCCTAATAAATATCTTTCTCCTTTTAAGCTAAATTGTGTATTATATCTCGGCCAATAAAAGTTTCCTCCAATTGTCCATGTTGTTGTCATTTTCGTATCATAATGTAGCTTGAAGCCATTCCAATAACCTATACCTACATAACCAATACGTGCTTCTATAGAGAAACGTTCGTCTTTAAACGGATAAAACAATGATAAATCACTTCCCCATCTGTCTGCATTAAAATAGCCTATAGTTGCTTTCCCATATATATTATATGGCAGACGGAAACGCTGGGAAAGGGTTATATGTCCCGGATGAACTTTATCTTCCAATATCCCATATCCATCGTTATACACAGGTATCTTTATCTGTCCTGTTAACTTACTTCCTGGCCATAAGGAAACTTCAATAGCTGGGCTTAAGTCAAATAACACCTGATATATTTGTGTAATAATCATATTCATATATGATAATTGAGGATATACCATAATATCTACTTTAAACAGCGAACTGTTCTTTTTCTTTTCTTTCTTCACCTTGTCCCAACTGTCACCTATATCATAACTGACTTTCCAGTCTTCACCGCTTACCACTGTTGTGTCACCGGCAAGAGGCTGATAGGTCAGTGAGACCTGAGGTATATTATAGTTGGTAACAATCAACTTACAAGATTTGTCCTTGGGTAATCCCATCGACTGTATGATATCTACAGCCTTTCTGATACCCAACGCTTGAATTTTGTAAGCACTGTTTTCAACCACATAAACTCTTTCTTCAGGAGTATCTGTCCATCTTACATTTTCAAATCCCATTTTTACAAGACTATCTGTTGTTAATTCTCCTGTTGATTGGCTGAAACTTTTTAATGGAATCATAACAAGCAACAATATAGCTATACAATACAACAAACATCTATATGAAACTCCTTTGGAAGAGCTCTGATTTTTCATTTTATAACAAATACTTGTTTCGATTTAACAATTATGCGGCCTCTACGTTAAGCCACATATTCGGTGCAAAAATAAGTACTATTTTTTAAATAGCAAATAAAATTAAACGAAATGAATCATTCCTTTTGAAAAAACAGTTGAAAAAGCATATTTTAATCTTTATATATAAAATAGGTATGGAATAAATTTGTATTTTTGCAAACTATATGAGTAGAATATTAGCGATAGATTACGGTAAAAAGCGCACAGGTGTGGCTGTGACGGATGTTTTGCAGATTATTGCAAACGGGTTGACGACTGTTCCTACACACCAACTACTGGACTTTATTCTGAAATATGTGGAAAAAGAGCCTGTGGAACGCATCATTGTGGGGCATCCTAAGCAAATGAATAATCAGGAGTCGGAAAATATGCGTAATATTGTCCCTTTTGTCAATCAACTAAGGAAAAAATTACCGGATATACCGGTAGAGTTTGTTGACGAGCGGTTTACGTCCGTATTGGCCCACCAAGCCATGTTGGATGGAGGCTTGAAGAAAAAAGACAGGCAGAACAAAGCCTTGGTTGATGAAATCAGTGCTACGATAATCTTACAGTCTTATTTGGAGTCGAAGAAATATATTTAATAAATAAAAACAGATTAAGAAAAATGATATTACCTATTTATGTGTACGGACAACCGGTGTTGCGTAAAGAAGCAGAGGATATTACCCCGGATTACCCTAATTTGAAAGAGTTGATAGCAAATATGTTTGAAACCATGAATCGTGCAGATGGTGTGGGCTTGGCTGCTCCGCAAATAGGTCTGCCTATTCGTGTTGTAACTATTGATTTGGATGTGATGTCTGATGACTTGCCCGAATTCAAGGATTTCCGCCGTGCCTATATAAATCCTCATATTTTAGAAGTGGGTGGAGAGGAAGTCAGCATGGAAGAAGGTTGTTTGAGTTTGCCCGGTATCCATGAAACGGTGAAACGTCCGGACCGTATTCATGTGACTTATTTGGATGAGGAACTGAAAGAACATGACGAGTGGGTGGAAGGCTATTTGGCAAGGGTCATGCAGCATGAATTTGATCATCTGGACGGAAAAATGTTCATTGATCATTTGTCTGCATTACGCAAACAGATGATTAAAGGAAAGCTGGGGGCCATGCTGAAGGGCAAGGCGCGTTGCTCCTATAAGGTCAAGACTATAAAATGATAACTCCGCAATTTTGATCTATGCGCCACTAGTGGCGCATTTGTGGGAAAACCGTATTTTTATAAATACAAAATGATAAAACGGATACTCTATACATTATTAATAATGTTCCCTGTAGTGGCTTCGGCACAGATAAATACGGACAGGGTGATGGCGATAGGGCGTAATGCGCTTTATTTTGAGGATTATGTCCTTTCGATTCAATATTTCAATCAGGTGATTAATGCAAAGCCTTATTTGTCTGATCCTTATTTCTATAGAGGTCTGGCGAAGATAAATTTGGATGATTTTCAGGGGGCGGAGAGTGATTGTTCGGAAGCTATTGAGAGGAATCCGTTTGTGGTAAGTGCTTATCAGGTGCGTGGATTGGCACGGATCCAGCAGAATAATTTTGCGGGAGCTATAGAAGATTATACCAAGGCGTTGGAATTTGATCCTGAGAACATAGGGGTATGGCATAATATGGCCCTTTGCCGTATCAGGCAGGAGGATTATAAGGGGGCGAAGAATGATCTGGATAAGCTGATCGCCATTTCCCCCCGATATACAAAGGCCTATTTGATGCGTGGTGAGGTGGATTTGAAGCAGAAAGATACTTTGGCTGCCGAAAAAGACTTTGGCAAGGCGATTGAAATAGACCGTTATGATGCAGATACATGGGCCAGCCGTGCTATCCTTCGTCTGCAACAGCAGAGATATAAAGATGCGGAAGCCGATTTTGATCATGCCATCCGTCTGTCCACCCGGAATTCAGGTGTTTATATCAACCGTGCTTTGGCCCGTTACCATCAGAATAACCTGAGAGGAGCGATGAGTGACTATGATATTGCATTGGATATTGATCCCAATAATTTCATCGGCCATTATAACCGGGGTTTGTTACGTGCACAAGTAGGAGATGACAACCGGGCTATTCAAGACTTTAATTTTGTTATCGAAATGGAGCCTGACAATATGATGGCTATTTTCAACCGTGGTCTGTTGTTGGATCAGACAGGAGATTATAAAGGGGCAATTAAAGATTATTCTACGGTGATAAATGAATATCCCAATTTCTTGCTGGGATATCAGTACAGAGCGCAGGCGCGTAGGAAAATAGGGGATGTGAAAGGTGCTGATGCAGATGAATTCAAGGTGTTGAAAGCACAGTTGGATAAACAGAACGGAGTAGATCCTAATAAGCAGACTGCCGATAATACGGAGAATAATAAAACCCGTAAGAAGTCCGACAAGAACATGAACAACTATCGTAAGATAGTGGTTGCCGACAACGAAGAGGGAGAAGAAAAATATAAGAGTGACTATCGTGGACGCGTGCAGGATAAGAATGTGAATATTGTTCCCCAGCCCATGTTCGTGCTTACCTATTATGAAAAGCACGATGATGTGAAACGGCAGGTCAACTATTATAAGTTCATTGAAACATTGAATAATCAGAAAGTACTTCCCGGCCGTCTGATTATAACTAATGAGGAAGCTCCTCTGACGGAAGAACAAGCTACAAAACATTTTGCATCCATTGACGAACAGACTGCTGCCATTGTGGCTGATCCGAATGATGTGAACAAACGTTTTGCACGTTCATTGGACTTTTATCTGGTGCAGGATTTTGCAAGTGCCATTGAAGATTTGAATCAGGCTATTATTATAGAAGATCATTTCTTCCCGGTTTATTTCAACCGTGCTCTCATCCGTTATAAGCAGCTGGAATACCAGAAGATGGAAAAAGAGTATGATTTGAAAGCCGGTCCGGGAGAGAAGAGTGCAGTGAAAGCTGCGGACTATGAAATGGTAAAGCGCGATTTGGACAAGGTGATTGAGCTGGCTCCGGATTTTGTCTATGCTTATTATAATAGAGGTAATGTGCTTTCTATCTTGAAAGACTATCGTGCGGCAATTGTTGATTATGACAGAGCCATCCAGTTGGATCCTAAATTTGCGGATGCTTATTTCAATCGCGGCTTGACACATATTTTCTTGGGTAACAACAGGCAAGGTATACAGGACCTGAGTAAAGCAGGTGAGTTGGGGCTTTTCTCTGCTTACAATATCATCAAACGCTTTACGGAACGAAAAGAATAACATTTTTTTGCTAAAAAGAGGATAAGTCAAAAAGATTTCGTTATTTTTGCATCCTCAAGAAAGAATATAAATAGAAGATTATGATAAAGATAACATTCCCCGACGGCTCCGTTCGCGAATATAACGAAGGAGTTACTGGTCTGCAGATTGCAGAAAGTATCAGTTCACGGCTGGCACAAGATGTTTTAGCTTGTGGCGTGAACGGTGAAACGATTGATTTATCTCGCCCTATCAATGAAGATGCAAACTTCGTTCTTTATAAATGGGAAGACGAACAGGGCAAACATGCTTTCTGGCATACTAGTGCCCACTTGCTGGCCGAAGCATTGCAAGAACTTTATCCGGGCATTCAGTTTGGTATCGGTCCGGCCATTGAAAACGGTTTTTACTATGATGTAGACCCGGGTGAAGCAATCATTAAGGAAGCAGATCTACCCGCTATCGAGGCCAAGATGGCCGAGTTGGCTGCAAAGAAAGAGATATTGGTGCGTCAGAGCATCGCTAAAGAGGATGCGTTGAAGAAATTCGGTGAAAGAGGTGAAACTTATAAATGTGAATTGATTTCCGAACTGGAGGATGGACACATCACCACTTATACACAAGGTGCGTTTACCGACCTTTGCCGTGGTCCTCACTTGACCTCTACCGCTCCTATCAAAGCTATCAAGCTGCTTTCTGTAGCCGGTGCTTATTGGAGAGGACAGGAAGACCGCAAGCAGATGACACGTATTTATGGTATAACTTTCCCGAAGAAGAAAATGCTGGACGAATATCTGGTAATGCTGGAAGAAGCCAAGAAACGCGACCATCGTAAGATAGGTAAGGAAATGGATTTGTTCATGTTTACCGATATGGTGGGCAAGGGACTTCCCATGTGGTTGCCGAAAGGTACTGCCTTGCGTATCCGTTTGCAGGATTTCTTGCGCCGTATCCAGGCCCGTTATGATTATCAGGAAGTAATGTGTCCGCCTATTGGCAACAAGAACCTGTATATCACTTCCGGACACTACGCCAAGTACGGTAAGGACTCGTTCCAGCCTATTCATACACCCGAAGAAGGGGAAGAATATTTCCTGAAACCGATGAACTGTCCTCATCACTGTATGATTTATAAGAATTCTCCACGTTCTTATAAGGACCTGCCGTTGCGTATCGCGGAATTCGGAACCGTATGCCGCTACGAACAAAGTGGTGAATTGCACGGACTGACCCGTGTGCGCAGTTTTACACAAGATGATGCTCACTTGTTCTGTCGTCCCGACCAAGTGAAGGAAGAATTCCTTCGCGTGATGGATATCATCAACATTGTGTTCAAGTCTATGAATTTTGAGAATGTGGAAGCTCAGATTTCTCTTCGTGACAAGGTGAACCGCGAAAAGTACATCGGTAGTGATGAGAATTGGGAAAAAGCCGAACAGGCCATTATTGAAGCTTGCGAAGAAAAAGGCCTGATTGCGAAAGTGGAATATGGTGAGGCTGCATTCTATGGTCCTAAATTGGACTTTATGGTGAAAGACGCTATCGGTCGTCGCTGGCAATTGGGAACAATTCAGGTAGACTACAACTTGCCCGAACGCTTCCAGTTGGAATATATGGGCTCAGATAACCAAAAGCATCGTCCGGTAATGATTCACCGTGCGCCTTTCGGATCAATGGAACGTTTTGTTGCCGTATTGATTGAGCATACTGCCGGTAAATTCCCGCTGTGGCTGACTCCTGACCAGGTAGCTATTCTGCCTATTTCTGAGAAATTCAATGAGTATGCGGAACAAGTGAAAGCGGAACTGAGAAAATTCGATGTTCGTGCTATTGTGGATGACCGTAATGAAAAAATCGGCCGTAAGATTCGTGACAATGAAATGAAGCGTATTCCTTACATGTTGATTGTAGGCGAGAAAGAAGCTGAAAACGGTGAAGTTGCAGTCCGCAAGCAGGGCGAAGGCGACAAAGGAACCATGAAAATAGAAGAATTCGGAAAAAATCTTGCCGAAGAAGTTTCTAATATGATAAATAAATGGTAACTTTGCAGCCGTTTGCAAAAGAGCGCATTGTTAAACCTTTATGTATTCTTTTGCGTTAAGATAAAGAAATACTAATTAAAATAAGAAGAAACAAACAGGAACTAAAAGTTTTTTAATGAAGAATGACAGTTTAAAAGGGCAACACAGAATCAATGAACAGATTCGTGCCAAAGAAGTCCGCATAGTGGGCGACGATGTAGAATCGGCAGTTTATCCGATAGCTCAAGCTTTAAAAATGGCTGAGGATCATGAGGCTGACCTAGTTGAAATTTCACCCAATGCTGTTCCTCCAGTTTGTAGAATTATTGATTATTCTAAATTTCTTTATCAATTAAAGAAACGTCAAAAGGAACAAAAGGCTAAACAGGTAAAGGTAAACGTAAAGGAAATCCGTTTCGGACCTCAAACAGATGATCATGACTACAACTTCAAGTTGAAACATGCCATCGGATTCTTGCAGGACGGAGACAAGGTGAAAGCATATGTGTTCTTTAAAGGTCGTTCCATTCTTTTCAAAGAACAAGGCGAAGTATTGTTGCTTCGTTTTGCGAATGACTTGGAAGAATATGCAAAAGTAGAGCAGATGCCCTTGTTGGAAGGTAAGAGAATGACTATTTCTTTGGCTCCGAAGAAAGCGGGCTCTCCGAAGAAGGCAGAAACGGATACTGCTAAAAAGGAAAATCCGAAAAAGGCAGTAGAAACAAAAGAATGAAAAAAGAGTGCGTAACGCGCCGGTATAGTGCGTTACCACCATTTGAATAATAATTTAAAATTAAAAACAAGATGCCAAAGATCAAGACTAACTCCGGTTCTAAAAAAAGATTCGTTCTTACCGGAACAGGTAAAATCAAAAGAAAGCACGCTTTTCACAGTCATATTTTGACTAAGAAGACTAAAAAGCAGAAAAGAAACCTTGTACACTCAGGTCTAGTAGCTAATGCTAACTTGGATCAGGTTAAGGAATTGCTTTGCATGAAGTAATCTAAAAACAACGAAAGCGTAAACGTATTATTTAAAGTATTAACCGAATGTCTTTAGCTTTAAGTTCACCGTGTGAAACAGTGGCGCTAACATTCAAAAAGAATTAAAACTATGCCAAGATCAGTAAATCATGTTGCTTCTAGAGCAAGAAGAAAGAAAATTTTAGGTCTTACCAAAGGTTACTTTGGTGCAAGAAAGAATGTATGGACAGTAGCAAAAAACACTTGGGAAAAAGGTTTGACCTACGCATACCGTGACCGTAAGAACAAGAAACGTAATTTCCGCGCTTTGTGGATTCAGCGTATCAACGCTGCCGCTCGTCTGGAAGGAATGTCTTATTCTAAATTGATGGGTGCATTGCACAAAGCAGGTATCGAAATCAACCGTAAGGTGTTAGCTGATTTAGCTATGAACCATCCGGAAGCATTCAAAGCAATTGTTGCTAAAGCAAAAGCAGCTTAATTCTTCTGTAAACGGCGATATAAAGATTTATGAAAGAGCAATCTCTAAGGGGTTGCTCTTTTTTATTGCGGATGCCTTGTGATGTTTCCTTAAGAAATGGAAACAACAATAAGCAGAATTACAGAGAGTTATTTTCTTGCTTATTATTTTTAACAAACAAATTCTGCTATACTCTTGTTTATATCATAAAAAGGACGTATATTTGTCATACGGAAAGAGATGAAAAGCGAGCCGCATTAGTTGGATTGGGAAACTCATCAAACTAATCTGAAAACCGAGACATAGCTTCATCTTCCAATGGCGGGCCACGCCTTCGGGTAGCATTTATGCCGGTGGATTACAAAGGAGGAGAGCACTCAAAACCTGTCATTCGGAGTTTCATCGCATCACTGGTGCGGCTTCATTATAAGGCGATGCTAATTCAAAAGATTAGCATCGCTTCTTTTTATAAAAATAGTACGGATATGATATTTTATTTTTCAGGTACAGGTAATTCGGCTTGGGTGGCAAGGCAGCTGGCGGAAGGACAGAATGAGGAATTGTTGTCCATAGCTATGGAAATAGACAGGAACAAAGCGTATAAGCTGAAAGAAGGGGAAAAAGTAGGTTTTGTTTTTCCTGTATATGCATGGGGCCCTCCCAAGATAGTACTTCGTTTTATTCATCAGCTAAAGTTGGATAAGCCGGGATACCTTTTCTTTGTCTGTACTTGCGGAGATGATACAGGCCGGACTGCACAAATTTTTTCTTCTGCCGTTACCCGGAAAGGTTGGCAATGTGTTGCCGGCTATTCGGTTACTATGCCGAATACGTATGTTTCTTTGCCCGGTTTTGATGTAGATGATAAAGATATAGAAACCCAGAAAGTACAGAATGCTGTTGCCCGTGTGCGTTTTATCAACGAAGAAATTACATCAAGGGCTCAAATGAAACAATATAATTGTCATGAAGGTGCGCTTCCATTTACTAAATCCTATTTGCTGCGCCCTCTTTTCAATGCTTTTCTGATGTCTCCCAAGCCTTTTCATGCAACGGAAGCCTGCATTGGTTGTAAGAAGTGTGAGAAGGTTTGTCCTGTGGGCAATATAACAGTGACGGATCGTCCCGTTTGGGGAGGTAACTGTACTCAATGTCTGGCTTGTTACCATGTTTGTCCGGTACATGCAGTGGAATATGGAAAGATGACCGGGAAAAAAGGACAATACAAAGGAAGGTTGCTGAAAGATTTATAGATACACATTAAATAATCCATTGGGAGGGCGGACCTATAGTCCGCTCCTTTTATTTTATTTTTCGCCGGTTTAACGCTTGTTGATAGCGTCTTGCATTAGCTTGATGCTGGGCTGCTGTGACAGCGAAATTATGAGTGCCTGAGAAATCTTCTTTTGCACACATATAAATATAATGATGCTGTGTATAGTTCAGTACGCTTTCCAATCCTTGGATGGATGGGATTCGGATAGGTCCCGGAGGTAAACCTGCATGTTTGTAGGTATTATAAGGAGAATCCACTTCCAGATGTTTGAAAAGAATGCGTTTCAGTCCGAATTCCTGTAAACCAAATTTTACCGTCGGGTCTGCTTGCAACAACATCCCTTTATTCAATCTGTTAATATAAAGTCCTGCGACCATGGGCTTTTCGGGACCATTGGCCGTTTCTTCTTCCACGATAGAGGCCAGGGTGGACACTTCTTCAGGAGTAAGTCCGATATGTTGAGCCTTTTTCAGCCTGTCATTATTCCAAAAGGCAGCATGTTCTTTTTGCATTCGTTTCATGAAAGCGTCAGCACTCATATTCCAATAAACCTCGTAAGTGTTAGGAATAAAAAGGGAGGGTAGTGTCTCTTGGGTATATCCCATTTGTGCACAGTAAGCACTGTCGGAAATTAATTTGGCAATATCCAGAGAATCAATCATGAGCTGGCGCGAAACGGCCCGCACTAATCTGTCCACGGTGCGTACACTGGGTACAGTCAGATTAATGGGAGTCTGGTATCCCATGGAAAGACGTCGGAAGAGGTAGCGCATATTGTCCGATGGATTGAGAGCGTAACGTCCTGTCCGTATATTGTCGCCATACTTCTCTTTTTCTGCCAGATATTGAAAACCGAACATACTTTTAGGATGTCCGTTCCGGATTATTTTATGGTATACAGAATCCAGGTTATCATCTCTGTCTATATAAATATAGGTGGTTTTTGTAAGTTGGAATTGTTTGGCAAAGAAATAGTAATATATACTTCCTGCACCGCCTGCTCCTGTCAGGATAATGATAAGGATAACAATCCATACAATAGTACGCTTCTTTTTATTCATTTTAGTCTATCGGGCTTTTTTGTATGCAAATATAGGCAAATATCCGTTTCTTTTCTACTTTTGACGATTTTGTACCCCTAAAAATACAATTTTGTCCACTATCCGGTTGATGTAAAATGTGTAAATTTGACCAAACGAAAAACGAGAACGCAAATATAGTATAATTAATTATTTTATTTTTAATCATGAAAAATGCACTTATGGGCTTGGCATTGTTCGCTGCAATGCCGGTATTTGCCCAACAGAAAGCGACTATCAATGTACATCCCGAGCAAGGGAAAGAAATCATCAGTAAACATATTTACGGGCAATTTGCAGAGCATTTGGGAACCTGTATCTATGGAGGCTTGTGGGTAGGTGAGGATTCTAAAATTCCCAATACCCAAGGCTATCGTAATGATGTGCTTCAGGCATTGAAAGACTTGAAAGTGCCGGTGCTTCGTTGGCCGGGCGGATGTTTTGCCGATGAATATCATTGGATGGATGGTATCGGTCCGAAAGAGAACCGCCCCCGAATGGTCAATAACAATTGGGGAGGTACAGTGGAAGATAATAGTTTCGGAACACATGAATTTCTGAACTTGTGTGAGCTGATAGGTTGTGAGCCTTATATCAGCGGTAATGTAGGAAGTGGGAGTGTGGAAGAAATGGCGAAATGGGTGGAATACATGACTTCCGAACAAGGTAGCCCGATGGCGAAACTGCGTAAGGAGAACGGTCGTGAAAAACCATGGAAAGTGAAATTCTTTGGGGTAGGTAATGAAAGTTGGGGATGCGGAGGCAGTATGCGTCCTGAATATTATGCAGACTTGTACCGCCGTTATTCCACTTATTGTCGTGACTATGATGGCAATCACTTGTTCAAGATTGCAAGTGGTGCCAGTGATTATGACTATAACTGGACAGAAGTACTGATGAAGAATGTAGGTCACCGTATGGCCGGTGTGTCTTTACATTATTATACAGTGATGGGATGGAGTGGAAGCAAAGGATCGGCTACACAGTTCACTGATGATGATTATTATTGGACTATGGGCAAATGTCTGGAAATAGAACCGGTGCTGAAGAAGCATATGGCAATTATGGATAAATATGATCCGAAGAAGCAAATCGGTTTGATGGTGGACGAGTGGGGAACCTGGTGGGATGAAGAGCCGGGAACTGTCCGTGGACATCTGTATCAGCAGAACACGTTGCGCGATGCTTTCGTGGCCTCTTTGACACTGGATGTTTTCCATAAATATACGGATCGCATCAAGATGACAAACATTGCCCAGATTGCCAATGTGCTTCAGTCTATGATTTTGACAAAGGACGACAAGATGGTTCTGACACCGACTTACCATGTCTTTGAAATGTATAAAGTGCATCAGGATGCTACTTATCTTCCTTTGGAACTGAACTGTGAACGCAAGATTGTACGCGACGACCGTATTGTCCCGATGGTAAGTGCTACAGCTTCACGGGATGCAAACGGTTTGATTCATATTTCCTTGTCTAATGTGGATTTGCAGGAATCGCAGGAAATAGAGTTGAACTTGGGTGAGGTAAAGGCCAAGAGTGTTACCGGCCGTATTCTGACTGCTAACAATATAGGTGATTACAATAGTTTCGAGAAACCGAATGTGGTTGCCCCGAAAGAATTTACCGGAGCAAAGGTCAATAAAGGAAGCTTGAAAGTGACTCTTCCTGCCAAGTCTATCGTAGTGCTGGAAGTGAAATAAAACCCGTACGTTCGTGTGCCCCCACACATACGTATGTGTGGGGGTATACATACGTATGTATCGTTTCATGCCTGCGTATGTGTGATAGACTACGGTAATTCTTGTACCAACTCCGCTTCGATTCTGTTTTCTATTTCATCCGGCAGGGCAGGGAAGAAATCGATATCCGTTCTTTTCTCTACGCTGTCTACTGTTACCATATATTTCTTCAGTGGCTTATGTCCGGCGCTGTTGGGGAAAATAAATCCTATGGCTTGCGGATTTTTCTTATCATTTATCAATATGACTTTATAGAAAGCATGGGGGACTGCCACTTTATTGTTGCCAATTCTTTTGGGGCGTTTAGTATCATATATAGGTCCGCAGGCAATATACACGGCTCCATATTTTTTTGCCCATTGGCGTGACTTTTCCTCCAGGTCATTCCAGTCGCCGCGGTTCAGATTCGGATTTTGCGGACAAATGTTGCTCATATAAAAAGATTCTTCCATGGCTTGTTTGTTCCATTTCATATCGGCGGCAGGGGCCATGTGTCCCCGGTCGTATCCTGATTTTGTATAATCTCCCGTATATGCTTTGGCTCCACGTACGTCCGGGTCGGGCAAGAATTTATTTGTTCGCCCTTCTTTTCCTTTTGTTTCTTTTTTAGTAAGTTCCCACGCCACCCATTGTGGAGTTTTGTAATCGGCATTATAAGACAGGGTATATCCTTTACGTTTCAGAATCTGGCCGCCTGTACTTGATTGTATCATCGGAATTTCCAATGCACCGCCATGTTGGGGCGAGGTCAGTATTTCTGGCTTTTCTTCATTGCTTTCGATAGTGGGGATATTTTCAAGCAGTTTCCCGTCAAACAATTGATGTTTATATGCCAAAAGTCCCAGTAATACTAAAATAATGATGACTCTCAGGGGACTATTGGATTGTTTCTTTTTCTTTGCGCTCATATTTGTTCTGTTTTAGGGGTGCAAAGATAGAATAAAATATAAAAATACATTATCTTTGTCCATTATATAGCTGTAAATTTTAATAATACTGACATGCTATCCTAACTAATCAAACCTATTATATATGAAAAAGAACCGATTATCGTTAGCGTTCCTGAGTCTGCTGATTGCAGCTTCTCCTTTACGGGCACAAGATACGCTACAGAATGAAACAGTCGAGCAGAAAGACAAGAGAATGGAATGGTTTTCACAAGCCAAGTTGGGTATCTTTATCCATTGGGGAATTTATTCCGTCAGAGGAGTGTCCGAAAGCTGGTCCTTCTTTAACAACTACCTGCCCTATGATGAATACATGGAGCAGGAAAAAGGTTTCACAGCCTCCAAGTATGATCCGAAGGCTTGGGTGGATCTGATAAAAGAAAGTGGAGCCAAATATACAGTGATAACTACCAAACATCATGACGGAGTTGCGTTATGGGATACCAAAGTAGGAGATATCAGCGTCGTGAAAAGCACTCCGGCAAAACGTGATCTCATAGCTCCCTTTGTAAAGGAAGTAAGAAAACAAGGATTGAAACTTGGCTTCTATTATTCTTTATTGGACTGGTCTCATCCTGATTACCCAAACAAAACCCGTACGGAAGTACGTTATAAAAATGATCCTGAACGTTGGGCCAGATTCAACAAGTTCAATTTCGGACAATTGGCGGAGCTGAACAAAACCTGGAAGCCGGATCTGTATTGGTTCGACGGGGATTGGGAGCAAAGTGCGGAAGCATGGAATTCCAAAGGTATTGTAGATCTGCTCCGTTCGGATAATAAGAATGTGATTATCAATTCGCGCATACAGGGATATGGCGACTATGCTACTCCCGAACAGGGAGTGCCGGTGGTGCGTCCCGAGGATAAATATTGGGAGCTTTGTATGACCATGAATGATTCATGGGGATATCAGCATACAGACAGCAACTATAAATCACCCTATATCTTGCTTCGTACATTTGTAGACTGCCTGAGCATGGGCGGTAATCTTTTATTGGATATCGGTCCGAAAGAGGACGGTTCCATTCCTGAAGAACAGATCGCTGTGTTGAAGGAGTTCGGCCGATGGACCAAGAAGCATAAAGAAGCTATTTATGAAACTCGCGCAGGGATTCCTACCGAGCATTTCCAGGGATATACCACACTGAATAAGGCGGGGGATATTCTGTATTTATACCTCCCTTACAAACCTAACGGTCCGGTGGAAGTAAAAGGGCTGATGAACAAAGTGAACCGTATATGGGTGGTTGGTAACGGAGCTATGTTGAATTACAAGGTCTACAATAAAAATTATTGGAACTCAGTACCGGGCAATCTTTATATTGATGTACCCCAACAGGTACAGGATGAGCAGATTACCGTGCTGGCCGTGTTGCTGGATGGACCGATCAAACTCTATCGTGGAGTGGGACAAGTGCAAGATAATAACTAATCTGAATCAGAAAAATAGATGAAGAAACTTATTTATACCCTGTTGCTTCTGCTGGTTACTTTTCCGGCAATGGCACAAAGCCTTTTTGAACAATATGAACGTTTTCTGGCCGAACCGCGTACCTATGTATGTTATCGTCCGGATGGAAAGTTGAAAATAGATGGTAAACTGAATGAAAGTTCCTGGAAGAAGGCGGCGTCTACCGCTCCGTTTGTAGATATAAGCGGCGAAGGATTCCCGACTCCCAAATATGAAACTACCGCCAAGATGCTGTGGGATGATGAATATTTATATGTAGGAGCTGTTCTTCAAGAAGAGGATATCAAGGCACGTCTTACCCTGCGTGATACCATCATCTATTATGACAATGACTTTGAAGTGTTTATCGATCCGGATAGCGACGGACACAATTATTTTGAAATAGAAACCAATGCGCGTGGCGTGATTTTCGACCTGATGCTGGACAAACCTTATCGTTCGGGTGGAAATTTCATGGTGCAATGGGACTGCCCCGGATTGAAGACCGCCATCCATTGTGAAGGTACACTGAATAAATCAAAAGATAAAGATAAGTATTGGAGTGTGGAAATGGCCATTCCTCATCAGGCGCTGACCATGAACTTTAACAATCCGTTGAAGGCCGGCAACACCTGGCGCATCAACTTCTCGCGTGTACAGTGGCTGAAGGAGAAAGGACCCGAGGAAAATTGGGTATGGACTCCTACCGGAAGAATCGATATGCACATGCCCGACCGTTGGGGATATCTTTATTTTGTAGACAAGCAAGTGGGAATCTCGCAGGATGAGTTGGTTTATCCGTACAATCAGGCTATCTATAAACTGCTATGGGCTATGTTCTACGCACAGCAGGATAATTATAGTAAACAACATAACTACTTGCGTGCCACAGAACAATTCTTTTTGACTGATAAAGAGTTGAAAGATCTTCCGGCTGATGCCCGGATTGCGGTGGAAGCGACTCAGAACACCTATCAGATAGCTATAACCAATCCTGCTGAAGGAGTCCGTTATGTGATAAATAATGAAGGACGTTTCCGGACAGAAAAGATACCTGCCCGTGAAGTTAAAAACTGGTTGTGGATGCGTCTGAATAACCGTTCGGATGCCGAATGGAAAAAATGGTTTGCGTTGTTGAAAGAATGTGGTATTTCGGGTGTCATGTTCGAGGGATACAATGAAAATATTTATCGTCTTTGCAAAGAAGCCGGACTGGAGGCACATTATTGGAAATGGACGATGAACCGCAGGGAACTGCTGGACAAGCATCCCGACTGGTATGCCGTGAACCGTAAAGGCGAGTCTTGTCACGACAAACCGGCCTACGTGGATTATTATCGCTTCTTGTGCCCTAATCACCAAGGTGTGGCAGAGTATCTGGCAGAAGACTATGTAAAGGAAGCCCATAAGCCTTATGTGGATGGTGTTCATCTGGATTATGTCCGTATGCCGGATGTAATCTTGCCTGTCAGCCTATGGAAAAACTATGGTATAGAGCAGAAAGAAGAGTTGCCGGAATATGACTATTGTTATTGTGATGTCTGCCGTGAATTGTTTAAAGCTAAAACAGGACAGGATCCGTTGGAGTTAAAGTATCCGATGGAAAACCAGAGTTGGATCAATTTCCGTCTGGATGCCATCACTCGTGTGGTGGATGCCATTACCAAAGCGGTGAAAGCCGATCATAAAGCTATTTCTGCCGCAGTGTTCCCGGGGCCGTCCATGGCTCGCAAGATGGTGCGCCAAGATTGGGGAGAATGGACGTTGGATGCTTATTATCCGATGATTTATAATAAATTCTATTATGAAGGTCCTGAATGGATCGGGCGTTCGGTAAAGGAAAGCGTTGAAACGGTGAATGGGCGTGCCAAGATATATGCCGGACTGATGTTTGGTGATATTAAGGACAATTTTGAAGAGGCGCTGGATGAAGCGTACAATAACGGGGCATCCGGTGTATCCTTCTTTGATGGTCCGGATGAAGAATATTTGCATAAATTCAAAGCTTATCTGGATAAGAGAGGATTTGTGGTGAAGTAACTCCGTACTGTTAGATCCTTATATTAGAGAAATAAATCTCTTTTTAGCGGTCACTTTCGATTTTTATCGTAAGTGGCCGCTTTTGCGTTTTATCATTTGTTCTTTTAATGAGTGCGGAAAAGGAATTTATGTGTTCCTTTTTGGTCTTTCTTGGATCTATCTTGAAAATGAATCTGTTAGAATAAAAAAAATGGAGTTCTCTTAGTAAGAGAACCCCATTCCGCTGCAAATGTAGCTATAATAATCCAAATACGGAAATCTTTTATTCAGGAATCAGTCTCTGATAAGGATTCTTATAATATTTGTTTGCAAATTATCCATCTCTGATTATATGTAAATATCTTATTGTCAGTAGTATATGTCTTTTTGGGGTTCTCTTACTAAAAGAACCCCAAAAAGACATACATAAAAAGTAATGTTTTGATGGTAACAGAAAATAGTATGGAGCTTGAAAATCAAGCGTTCCTTTCAAATCAAGACATAACGGGCGAAGCGCCTAAGTTACTGCTCTGCAGTTCAATCGCTTCTAGCTCAGACCTGGGGTCAAATGAAGGAATCACGCCAATGGCGGGAATAGGAAAAGAATACCCTGAACTCAGCTGGTATTATCTGTATCTTTCCAACAAAGAACTGAAACGCTATATCAGTGTTTTCAGTGGCAGGAAAGCTGTTCGGCTTCGTACACCATCAGGTACCGTAGAAGAGAGATTTTTTTGCTTCAAGGTGTTTTCTTACACTGCCACCGATCATAGGAAACGTTTCGAGCAATGTGCTTATACCAAAGAGGAATATACCGCTCGCCGTGACTCTGCCCGGGTGGTGAAAGAGGCTTTTGCTACCGGCTCCACTCAGAAACTGAATGCGTTGACGAACGAGAAAGGGATTGAAGGCAACGGTTGGCTGTTTGTATGTGCCCCCTTGGGGCAGTTGGAATGTATTCTGTCTGCCATGCTTCCCCGCCAGTATCTGGTGACGGACTATAACACACACCGTGCGGCGGTAATTCCTCAACGTCAGATGGAAGAATTTATCTATCTGTATGAATCCATGCCTTACAATATCGAGCTGATGAACCGGCCTTTGGAGGACTATCTTCAGAAAAAGCAACGAATCCGTATTACCGGTGGTGTCTTTCGGGGGAAAGAGGGGTGTATCATGCGTTTGCACCGCAATACAAGGCTGGTATTCGCTTTTGGCAATATGACGGTGGCAGTGAGCTATCTTCATGCGTTTCCGTTTGAAAAAATCGATTAGTTTAATTAAAGCCATCCATACATCCCTTGCAGGACGATGGATGGCAGATAAGACTACAGACGTAACTAAGGTTGCAAATCTATATATTCAGCTGTGACATGGAAACATGGACAGGCTTTTTGCGGATTCAAGTCATGATGGCCTACAATCAGTGCCTTGGGATAACGTTGATGCAGTTGTTCAATCAGTTTTCTCAGCGTAGCCTTTTGTGCTTCCGTCCGGGTGTCTTTCGGCGTTGTTCCGCCATCATCCAGTCCGCCTATGTAGCATATACCTATACTGTGGCTGTTGTGGTGCTTGCAATGTGCTCCAACCAACTCTTCCGGGCGTCCGGCTTCTATCGTTCCGTCTGTAGGAATCACATAGTGGTAACCACAGCACTTCCAGCCCAATGAACGATGGTAGCGGTCAATGTCCTCCGCTCGCAAGGCACTGCCCGCCTTGTTGGCAGAGCAGTGCACGATAATCAACGAAACCGTTCTCATAAGCCGCTTCCAAGTGCTCCTCCGGCAGCGCCTGTAATGAGCAGCTCAATGATGCGGACGATGTACAGCAGTACATTTTTCCAGTTCTTTTTCATACGCTTTGTCTTTAAATAGATGAATAATATAAGTTCCATGACGTTAAAAGATTCGTGGAGTCATTTTATATTCCATATCTGCAAATGTCTCCTTGAGTTTGCGACACGGGGCAAACACGATGTGCGCGCCCTTGATGTTTTTCTTGGAGAACAAAGCCTCCGAAGCGGCTCCTTCGCATTTTAGGGAGACACTGAATGTTCCGAGGCCGTCCAGGGTGACTCGGTCGCCTTGGGCAAGATGCTCGGACAGGCGGTTGAAGACTTCCTCCAGCACCGCTTCCATCATGCCGTGTGGGAAAAAGCGGAGATGTTCCGTCACTTCCTTTACGAGTTTCTTATGCGAAACCGTTTCGTTGGGCACACACTTTGCGTATGCTTTCTTGGGCATCGTCCTGTCGGACGCATTTCCCATCGAGAAAACGTGGTATTTTATCATAATGACGGATTGTTTTCATTCGTGGAAGCCGGGGTCTTTCCTTTGGCGGCATCCAAGTCGACTGTGCCTTTACCGGCCTTTTCGGCCTTCAGGGTGGCGGCTTGGGCTATGCGGCTTGCTACGGGATTGAAAGCGGCGCGGGAACGAAGATTTTGGAAGTCTTCTCCCGGCGTGAACACAATGTTGACGGCGGTGATGTTACTTTCTGTAAATTTCTTCAGGTCTTCCGCACCTTCCGAGCCTATAGAAATCCAGAAATTACCTAATTCTGCCAGTTGTACTTTTTTGCCTTCCAGAAGCATTTCTACAAGGCACTCGCACATATCGGCTATTACACCTTTTACCGTTCCGCGAGTGAATACGCCATTGTGGTCGGCAATGTGTTTGACAAACTGGCTGAATGGCATGATTTCAGAAACTTGAGCTTTTGCATACGCTTTTTGGGCGGCATCGACATCCATCGGGTTGCCCATCATAAATACACTGTAATCAATCATGATAAAATAAAGTTTAAAAGTTTTGTGTTTCCGGGATGTTCGTTCATCCTTCCGACACGACAAAATTAATGCGGGGAAATACCGTAAAAAAATCTATTTATTATCGTTTACTAACTGTTGACTGCCGTTCACTAGCTATTGACTGACCGTTAACTACCCGTTGACGAATCATTCAAACAATAAGCTTATGGATAGTGAGACACACTTCAGCATCGTCTTCAACATTTATGGAGGCAGCAACCAGATTCTTCCCAATGCTACTTCCGCCACACAGAATTATTATGGTGATGAGACGGAACTAGAGAAGGATGATGTAAGCAAGGACAAGGAACCTGCTTTATCTCCCGAGGCTACGCGCCTTTTCTCTTATATAAATAAGGTGGAGGATTTACGTATCTATCTGGTACAGATAGCAGAATGTACCAATGCGGTGGAACTGGCCAGGGTTATAGTTAAGATGGGCGAACGGGAACCGAAGATTACTTCGGAAGAGATGGTGAAGGAGCGTTTTATTTCGTTGTTTTTTCCTCTCACACCTTTGTTCGTATCGGGCAAGACTGTCAGTAATATCCGTGCGCGTATCAATAACGCTTGGGCAAGACGACCGAGAAAGCGGTTATGACCGGAGGTGAAAAACTGGTGAAAAGTGTGGAAAAAAGTAAGATATGTTCGTGGGCAAAGTAAGTTCACTTACTTTGCGATTTAAGTCCACTTACTTTGCTCGGGAATATATCTTACTAAAGATCGGAAAAAATAGCTTTCGTGAAAAGTATGGTAAGTACCTTTGCTTTTGGAACAATATCTATAATCGATAATAAGAGGTAAGAGTGTTTACCGAATAAAATGCTTATGTGATGAATGATTACGCAAATATTACCCAAATAACACTTTTGGTCAGAAGACTGGATATTGGTACAAAAGTAATTAGGGTTAGACAGCATTCTCAAGAAAATCAATTGTTCAAATATAGAAAAGATCTATCTTATCCACCGAAAGAAAAGGTTAAGTTGGCAAGGGCTAATATGGATGGACAACCTATGTTTTATGGTGCTGTTTTTTCAAACTTCTGTATAAATGATAATCCACGTCTTACATGTCTTTTAGAAACCAATAAGGAAGTCTTAGATGATACTTTTGTAGGGAAGAAAGATTTGACTTATTCACTTTGGCTGAATAAGAGAGAGATTAATCTTTTTGTAATCCCTGTATTTGATAGCTATCCACATCCTGCGAAGGACTTTGAATGGTATTATGAACTATGGAAAGAACTGATGCAAGATGATAGAATCAATAAAGAACAGATAAACGTTTTAAAAGAATTGTCACGACATTTTTCCTTGACTGGAGAGAAAAAAGAAGAGGAAAACAGCTATGCTTATACAGCTGATTTTACAACTCATTTATTTAAGACTCATCCTGAAATTGATGGAATTATTTATCCTAGCGTAAGACTAAAAGAAGAAGGTATAGGTGTTAATGTAGCTATTCGTCCTGAAGTGATTGATGATGCTTTTGAGCTGAAAGCGTGTTCTGTCTGTAGATATTTCAAAAGAAATAAAAAACAACAACTAATATTGAATTATAAACATTCTCGATTTAGACAAAATGGTAAGATCTATTATGTGATAGATAGAGAATTTTATCGGGATTTGGATTTTAAGAATACCGAATACGACTTTAAAACCTTACAATTTAAGTATTAGCGTCCCAAAAAGACTAATATGAAAATTAATAAATACTGATGATATTTGTCACTGTGATCAAAAAATGAATTATGTATAGCAACTCAGATTGGCTGATGACATTTGTAAGAACTATGACGAATTAATACGTATAATGCGTGCCAGTGCATGATGAAATAGAAATAATTTTTATATGAAAGTAGTGATTTTAGCCGGAGGTTTTGGTACTCGTATTAGCGAGGAGAGCCAGTTTAAGCCCAAACCGATGATTGAGATAGGTGGCAAACCTATCCTATGGCATATCATGAAATGGTATTCCAAGTTTGGTCATAATGAGTTTATTATCTGTTGCGGATACAAGCAACAGGTTATCAAGAATTATTTTGCCAACTACTATATGTATAATAGTGATATGACATTCGACTTTTCTGCCAATGGGAAAGTAACTGTACATAGTGATCATACGGAAGACTGGAGAGTGACGGTGGTTGACACAGGTTTGAATACCATGACGGGCGGACGTCTTAAACGCGTTAAAGATTACATATCTGGTGAGCCGTTTCTTATGACTTACGGTGATGGTGTGTCAGATGTTGACATTAATGAATGTATCCGGTTTCATGAAGAGACAGGGACTATGGTCACGTTGACAGGTGTGCTTCCCGAAGGTCGTTTCGGAGTAATGGACATTGACGGTTCTATGATAAGGTCTTTCCGTGAAAAGAGTCGGGATGATATGGGATGGATCAACGGAGGTTTCATGGTTGTGGAGCCGGGAGCATTGGAATATATAGAAAATGACACAACGACCTGGGAGCGTGAACCTCTTGAAACGCTTGCCTCCCGGGGGCAACTTTCCTGCTATAAGCATCATGGCTTTTGGCAGTGCATGGACACGTTGCGTGACAAGGAGAAACTGGAGAGCCTCTTGGCTTCGGGCAAAGCACCTTGGAAATATTGGAAATGATAAAAATAAAAGGATAAATATGGCATTCAATAATGTATATAGAGGAAAGAAAGTATTGATAACCGGTAATACCGGTTTCAAGGGGAGCTGGTTGTCAGCATGGTTACTCATGCTGGGAGCGGAGGTATACGGCTATTCAAATAGTATACCTACCCAACCGTCCATGTTCGAGGTTGTTGGCCTACCCGACAGAATCCATCACCATTATGGTGACATCCGTAATAAAGAGGAGATGAGTGATTATGTTCAGGCTGTAAAGCCTGATTTTATCTTTCATCTTGCTGCACAGGCCATTGTTTCTACTTCCTACAAGGAGCCTTTTGATACCATCACTACCAATGTGGTAGGTACGGCTTCCGTGCTGGAGGCCATCCGTAATATCACATGGAATTGTACCTGTGTTCTTATCACCAGTGACAAGGCTTACGATAACGTGGAGTGGATCTGGGGATATCGTGAGACAGATGCGGTAGGCGGAAAGGATGTCTATTCCGGTTCAAAGGGTGCAGCCGAACTTACTATCAAGTGTTATTGGAAATCCTTTATCCAAGCTATGCCCAATATCAAACTGGGAGTGGCCCGTGCCGGGAATGTTATCGGAGGTGGTGACTGGGCGAAAGACCGTATCATCGTAGATTGTGTCAAGGCATTTTCAAGGAATGAGGTGGTGGAGATACGTAGTCCCAAAGCTACCCGCCCCTGGCAACACGTATTGGAACCATTGAGCGGTTATCTCAATCTTGGACAATACCTTTATGAAGGAAAGGTGAAGAATGGAGAACCGTTTAACTTTGGCCCTCGTGCGGAGCAGACCAAGACAGTGTTTCAGTTGGTTCAGGACTTGGCCGAACTTTGGGGGCTGGATAGGAATACGGCAGCCCGGCTGACCGGCAATGTGCCTTTCGAAGAGGCTACTTTATTGAAGCTTAATTGTGACAAGGCACTGGCTTATCTTGACTGGCATTCTACATTGCACTATGAGGAATGTGTACATTTTATTGCTGACTGGTACAAAGCTTTTTATACAGATGCCAATGTGGATATGTACAGCTTGACCACTGCCCAGATAGATTCCTATGTCAGGGCTGCCGGAGCACAACATTTAAAATGGGCGGAATAATGATGGAAGGAGTGACAGTTCATCCCCTGAAGCATATTGTCGTACCCAAAGGGGATATTTATCATGCTTTAAAATCTACTGATGAAGGTTATGTCGGATTTGGTGAGGCTTATTTCTCACAGATAGAACACGGTGCAGCCAAAGGCTGGAAACGCCATAACCGCATGACCTTGAATCTGGTTGTGCCCGTCGGTGCTGTCAAGTTCGTAATCTATGATGACCGTGAGGGCAGTCCCACCCGTGGGCAGTTTGAAGAAATAACCCTGTCACCTGAAAGCTGCTATCAGCGGCTTACTGTAGCTCCCGGACTATGGATGGCCTTTTATGGAGAGGGGGAGGGCATATCCATGCTGATGGATATCATACCTGAACCTCATGATCCTTCGGAAGCAAGCCGGATGGAGCTGGAGGCGATAGACTATAAATTTTAAACATTGTAGCTTTATGAAGATATTGATTACAGGAGCTACCGGATTTGTAGGTCGGACACTGATTCCTTATCTGTTCAGTCATTCATTGACAGATATTTGTCTGTTGGTAAGGGACAGACAGAAAGCAGAAAGCATGTTTCCTGGTCTTTGCTTGGAAATAATTGCTACGACAGAGGGCGGATGGTGCAAGCAGGTTATCGGTTATTCTCCTGATGTTGTCATCCATATGGCAACTTTCTTTACTGCAAGAAGGGATGATATGTCCATAGAAAAACTGATTGGATCAAATATCCTGTTTACCACCCACTTGCTTGAGGCAGTTTCCCATACTTCCTGTAGCCACTTCATTAATATAGGTACATTTACTGAATTTTTAAATGGCGCGGGTGAATATTTGCCCAATAATCTTTATTCCGCTACCAAAACAGCGGTACGCCCTATTATAAGGTATTATCAGGCACAGTCATGTTGGAATTGGATTAATGTGGTAGTCTACTCTCCCTATGGGCGGTATAATTCAAGCAAGAAGGTGATTGATTATCTGGTCGATGCGGTAAAGGCGGAAAAGCCCGTGGATTTTTCTCCGGGTAACCAGGTACTTGACTTCATACATGTTGATGATATAGCAGATTTCTTTTATACATTAATCCTTTCCTTGGATAACTTGAAAGACAGCTATTACCAGTTTCATCTTGGAACAGGTGAGGGGCATTCGTTACGCGGAGTGGCGGATATGATAGAGTCAGTCTGGAACCGTCCCGTAAAAGCAAATTGGGGCGGCTGCCCGTATTCTCCTTCTGATGCCATGTATGCCGTGGCTCCTATAAATAGGAACATCACTTTGCTGGGATGGAAGGCGTCCATCTCCTTGAAGGAAGGTATTAGGATATTGCATGAAGATATGAAGACATATGAAAATGAATAATCCCGTTCTAATCCTTGGTGCTGGAATATCCGGTCTTGGAGCTGCATACAAGTTATCTTGCAATGGTCAGCAGACTGTAGTTTTGGAAAAGGATACTACTTATGGAGGTCTTTGCGGTAACTTTACCATTGACGGTTTCCGTTTTGACCGTTTTGTTCATTTTTCCTTTGCTAAAGATGAACAAGTAAATAGAATCTTTATGGATGGAGCCGGAGAGGTATTCAGACATGTTCCTAATGCATATAATCTTTATCAGGGAATATGGATAAAGCATCCGGCCCAAAATAATCTTTATCCGCTCAGTCAGAAGATGAAGGATGCCGTAGTAAGAGATTTTTTATCCCGTCCGACAGATATTGACTCTTCTCAGATACAAAATTACGACCAATGGTTACGGCTTCAATTCGGTCATTTTTTTGCAGAACATTTTCCGATTCCTTATACTAAGAAATATTGGATGACTGAAGCAAAGGATTTGGAAACAAGATGGATGGGCAGCCGGGAAGGAAGCCGTTTATACCAGCCTTCCGTTGAAGAAGTGATACAGGGGTGCAATACATCCGAAACTCCTGTAACCTATTATAGTAAGGAGATGCGTTATCCACGAAAAGGTGGATTTAAGCAGTTTTTGTCTGCTTTGGTAGAAAACCAGGATATTCGTTATAACCAACAGGTCATATCGATAGATGTAGAGAATCGTCTTCTTCGTACATCAAAAGGCGATGAATATCAATTTGACCGTTTGATTAGCAGTCTTCCGCTTCCTGAGGTAATTAAGATGCTGAAAAACGTTCCTGTTGATGTTTGCAATGCAGTTGCACGGTTACACTGTACCTGTGGTTATCAGATATCGGTCGGACTGAAGACGAAGAATATCCCTCCTTATCTTTGGTGGTACATTTATGATGAGGATATTCTTCCTGCTCGCGTCTACTCACCTTCCTTGAAGTCGCCCGACAATGTTCCCGAAGGTTGTTCCTCACTTCAGATGGAAGTGTATTGTAACCGTAATGAATATACCCGGGAAGAGCTGTTGGCACGTTCAGTGGGAAAACTTGTTTCTTTAAACATTTTAAAACAAGAAGATATCCTTTTTACTGATATCCGTTTCGAACCATACGCCAATGTCATTTTTGACCATAATATTTATGAAGCCCGTAAGACTGTCCGTGATTACCTTTTTTCCCTTGGTATTGAAACGATTGGGAGATTTGGAAAATGGGGATATCTGTGGAGTGATCAGAGTTTGATGAGTGGATTGAAAGTTGAAATGTAAATAAGCATACTAAGAAAATGGATAGAGATATTTCATTGGATGCCATAAAATTAGTGGCCTGCATTTTTGTATGTACTCTTCACACAATAGGGATGTTTATGTCTGAGTCTTCAGATTTTCATTTATCCTATCTTTTATTTTATATGTCGGGGATTGCAGTTCCATTGTTTTTTATGGTAAACGGCTTTTTATTGGCCCCTAAGGATGGTGGAATGAAGTATTATTATAGGAAGATTTTTAATATTGTCAAGATCGTATGTGTATTTACTTTCATTTTTGATATTCCTAAACTTGTTAGAGGTGATATCTCTATATTAATGCCGTTTAAACAAGCTTGTAGTAGTCTGTTTTTTCAAGGTGGAGTGTTCCCTGTATTTTGGTTTTTGGGAAGTCTCATTTTTATATATGCCCTAATGCCATTTTTAAAGAAATATATCATATCAATAAGAACTAGATTATACGGTTTATTGCTTTTCCTGTCAGTGCTGCAGTTTATAATATACACTTGCGATATTTATACAAATTACGTTTATTCTTTTATATTTGAAAATGTGTATATACCGCAATCTTTTCGTTTGTATTCCCATCTGATGTATTTTCTATTAGGTGTTTGTTTGAGGTTATATCTTACAGATAATAATATGTTAAAAAATGTAATAGGGGGGGGGTAAAGCGGTCTTGTGCTATATAATTTATATTTTATGTGCTGCGTTAATTTGTTATTTATTATATCGCAATGTTGGTGCGATAGAATATTTTCAAAATTCAATTATCTGTGTATTGGCTTCTTTGTCTTTTTTCTTGAGCTTAAGGTCGATAGTTTTTAGCGGTTATATAGGGAGGACTATTGTTAATCTTTCATCTTGTAGTATTTTAGTTTATACCATTCATTATCCGATTCTTTCATTATTGTATATGAAAACAGATCTGTTCGTACATACAGATTTTTCCTTTCTTGCTTGGGCCGGTTTATTGTTGTTATGGTTCTTCATATCTTATTGGGTATATCAGATACCGTATATTAGCTCTTTCTTAAGAATTTAGTGAAAGTCTTGTTTCATCTATGTCTGTAAAACAAAACTATTTTTATAGTTTGCTGAATACTATTTCAGGGCTGTTATTTCCGATTGTAACATTTCCGTATGTTGCCCGTATCTTGATGGCAGACGGGATAGGACAGGTAAATTTCTATCTTTCCATCATTAATTATATATCCATGTTTGCAGGGTTAGGAATACCGACTTATGCCATTCGGGAAATAGCTAGGGTGAAGAGCAATGTGAAAGAGATGAATCAAGTGGCAGTGGAAATACTTCTATTACATACCTTTCTTACTCTGTTGGGATATATTGTAGTAGGTGTTGTAGCGCTTACCGTAGCGCAAGTTCAAGTCAATCTTCCTCTTTTTCTGATTTTAAGCATGAATCTCTTTTTTATTGCTATTGGATGTGAATGGTCTTATCAAGGGATGGAGGACTTTAAGTATATTACAATAAGAGGTTTGATTGTTAAGATGTTGTCGGTGGCATTGCTTTTTGTTTTGGTGAAAGACCGGTCGGATTTACTTTATTATGGTGTGTATTCAGTGGTAGGAGTCGTTGGAGGTAATATCTTTAATGCATTCCGGTTAAGAAAGTATATAAAGTTCCATCTATTGGAATTAAAAGAACTTCATCCTATGCGGCATCTGATTCCTGCCTTGCGGATATTCCTTTTGAATGTTGTGGCCAGCATTTATCTCCAACTGGATACAGTCATGTTAGGATTTCTTAAAGGGAATGAGGCTGTAGGCTATTATACCGGTGCCATTAAATTGACTAAAATGCTAATGGGCATCACTTCTTCTTTATGCGTTGTCCTTTTGCCACGTCTGTCTAATTTGGTGGTGGAGAATGAACGTGAGGAATTTGAGCGGCTATTAAGGAAAGCATTGGATTATGTGATAACGATAGCGGCACCAATGAGTATGGGGCTTGTTATAATGGCCCCCACTTTAGTCTATCTTTTTTGTGGTGAAGGATATGTACCCTCCATTTCAACCATGCAGATAACGGCTCCTATCATTCTTTTTATCAGCATCTCGTATGTGTTGGTGCAATCCATATTTTCTCTGGGTAAGGAAAATATAACTATTATCACAGGCATAGTGGGTGCTTTGACCAATGTTGCTATAAATTTCATGCTTATACCACATTGGGCTCAGGACGGGGCGGCAATAGGAACTTTGTTGGCAGAATTTTCTGTTATGATAGCCTATCTGTTTATCATACGCCGTTTTTCAATTATTTCTATATTCACTCGCCATACCGCCCTGTGTCTGTTTGCCGTAGCCATTATGGGGACCTGTCTATGGGGAGTGTCTTTGTGGAAGTTTTCTCATACCTTAAATCTGTTTGTAATGCCATTGGTGGGAGGTGCGGTTTATGCCACAGTTTTAGGCTTTGCTAAAGAGCCTTTACTTCTGGATGTATGCCGTATGGTCAAACAAAGAATAAGAATAAAATAATATTGATATAATAATGGATACAGCAGTTCTTTTTGAGACATTTGCACGGCCTCAATATGCCCGTCAGGTTTTTGACCAGATAAAGAAGGCAAAGCCTAAGAAACTTTACTTTTATTCTAATAAGGCGCGTGTTGACCGTCCTGATGAAGTAAGGAATAATGAAGAAATTCGTTCATGGGTGAAAGAAGTGGATTGGGATTGTGAACTTCACACTTTTTTCCGTGAAGAGTATGTGGATGTTTATACTTCGGTTCGTGGTGCAATGGACTGGGTATTTGATAATGAAGAACAGGCAATAATACTTGAAGATGACTGTGTGCCGTCCGTTGCATTTTTTGAGTATTGTGATTTCTTCCTTGATAAATATAAAGAGGATAAGAGCATAGGATTTATTTCCGGAGCAAATTATTTAAAAAATTATGTTCCAGAGAAAGAAAATGACCATATATACTGTAATCTATTTTGTTTTTATGGCTTTGCTACTTGGAAGGATAGATGGAAAACTTTGGATTTTAATATAACCTGTGAAGAGGTTATTGAAAAGGGCTATATCAATCGATATTATAGAGGGGAAAAAGAGTCTATTATTATGGAACAATATTTTATGAGAGTGGATGATTTCGTGAAACGTACTCATTGTTGGGACTATATATTTGATTTGAACTCCTTTAAAAATGATTCGTATGGCGTTTACCCTATTGTTAATCTTGTTATGAATATAGGAGCGTATGGCGTGCATACTAATGCGAGTGTCTTGAAGTTAGTTGAGGGATTTTTTGGAGAACGACATTATCCTTTTGCTCCAAAACATAAAGGTGTGTTTACAAAAAGATTTAATAGAATAATGATAGAAAAAATTTATAGAAACGACAAAAAGGGGGAAGTTATAAAAAGGGGATTAAAATTTTTGTTGGGACAGAACTTCTATTCATATCTGAAGAGTATTGTAAAACAATAATAAGTATTTGTGATATTAATAAATCAATTACAAGATGAAAGTTTTACATATATCTACATCCGATCGTCAAGGTGGAGCGGCAATAGCTGCATATCGTCTTAATGAAGCTTTACAAAATGAAGGAGTAGATTCAAAAATGTTGGTATATAATAAAATAACTTTGAATCCTACAGTCGAACGTTTTTCTTCTTTTTGTAGTATATGGGAAAAGTTATTCTATAAACCGTTAATCCCTTTGCGTACTTTAATAAAAGAAAAAATGTTGCATAATGTTGTGACATTTTCTATGGGTAGATATTGGAGCTGTCGAATTCACAACTTGCCTCTTGTACAAGAGGCTGACATCATATATATCCATTGGATTAATGGCGGTTTTTTAACTGTTAAAGAAATAGAAAGCATACTTAAGTTAGGGAAACCGACTTTTATTTTCCTTCATGATATGTGGCTGTTGACAGGTGGTTGTCACCATGCCTTTTCTTGTCAAAAATATTACTCGTTATGCAATGAGTGCCCTACTATAAATAGAACTAGTGTGAAATGGATATGTAAATATGTATTTAAGAATAAAGAAAGATTGAAGAATTATAGTAATCTTCATCTTATATCTCCAAGTCATTGGATGGATGATTGCGTAGGAAAAAGTGCTTTATTCCATCATGTTGATAGGATGATTATTCCAAATTTGCTTAATACTGTTAGATTTAGTCCGATAGATAAAATCATAGCCCGTCAATTATTACAGCTTCCTTTAAATACTCAACTAATTTTATTTGCAGCAGATTCAGGAACACAAAATCCATATAAAGGATGGCCTCTTTTAAAGAAAGCACTAGGTAGAATGTCTGGGTTAAACATGGCAATAGTGGTGCTTGGAAACTTTCTTTGTCCTGACGAAATTTCTTCTTCTCCATTTGCGTCTTATTCTATGGGGAAAATATCTGATGAGTACTCTTTGACATTGTTATATAATGCAGTTGATGTTTATGTAACATCTTCTTTGGCTGAATCATTTGGACAAACCATAATAGAAGCGCAAGCGTGTGGTACCATTCCTGTGGGGTTCGATTTGGGAGGAATCCCTGATATTATAGAACATGAGAAAACTGGATATCTAGCAAGAGAAAAAGATATTGAAGATTTGAAAGATGGAATTCTTTGGGCATTAAGTCATTCTGAGGATGAAGCAATAAAGAAGAATATGATTGACTCTGTTTCAAATAAGTTTTCATATAAAATAGTGACAGAGCAGCATATGAGAAAATGGAATATGATAAAATGAGATATAGATGAATTTATTTAAAGAAACAGATACTTTGATTTCAATTGTGACAGTGTCATATAACGCTGTTTTAACTATTGAACAGACTATCCTTTCCGTTATTAATCAGACTTATCCGAATGTTGAATATATTATTATTGATGGAGGAAGTACAGATGGAACAGTGGACATTATCAAGAAATATGCGAATAAAATCGCTTATTGGGTGAGTGAACCAGATAAGGGGATTTATGATGCGATGAATAAAGGTGGGCTTAAGGCTACAGGTGATTTTATTCAGTTTCTTAATGCTGGGGATTGGTTTGAGAATGAACATGTCATAGAAAAAATATTTAAAGATTGGTATAAAAGGGTGGATGTAATTTATGGTGATATGATTATTCGTCGTAGTGATGGGGTGTATTATGCAAAAGCTCAAGATTTGTCACATTTTGAAAATGACTTTCCTTTATTTCATCCTTCGACGTTTATAGCTAGATCTGTATTTGTTAGTCATTTATTTGATGTATCATATAGGATTTCAGCAGATTTTAAACTTCTACGTGATGTCTATTATGAGCATGGCAAATTCTTATATCTTCCTTTTGTTTTTACTAATTTTGATGCTATATATGGACTTTCTTCATCAGAGTGTGCCTTAGAAATATTTAGGGAACGAGGAAGGATTTATGGTAAGGATAAAACGGTAGGATGGAAATTTATATATATGATTTACAGCGTGAATTTAAAGATTAAATCCTTGTTGAAGTGGATTTTGAAATTTTGTAGTTCATCTTGTTATCAAAGAGTAATAAAGATGCGTGTTCCAAATCATTTAGAGAGAATTTCATGATACATTCTTTGATTTTATCTGATAGGAGGAATAATCATAAGTTAAACCTTGGGTATATTGATATTCATAATATATCCTATATTGTCATTTCCGTTCATTCTGAAAGGTATTTTAAAAAGGGAAAGATGGGCTTATTTGTTAGGTGCTATTCTTATGGGGTACATAGGGATGTTATATCCACCGGCAGGAGATATGTATAGATATGCTGAAGACTTTAATTTATATAAAGAACTAGATTGGGAATATTTCTGGATTTTTATGGCATTGAAATTTGATTATTTCTTGCCGCTACTTTCATGGATATTGGGTAAATTGGGTGCATATCCAGAATCGACTCGATTTCTGTTTGTGGCATGTTCTTACTATCTGTTATTGGATTTGTACCATGATATAACATTGTCAAATAAGGATATGACTAGGCGGACTAGAGTTTATTCTCTTATATTACTTGTTCCTTTAACCTTTTCAATTTATCTCTTTCGAATGGGATTTGCCCAAGTTGTCTTAGTTTATGGAATTTATTGGTTTCTAATGAAAAATAGAAAGAAAGGACTTTTCTTTATAATATTTGCAGTCTTTATTCATGTCAGTTATATGCCTTTTATTTTTATTGCAATAGCTAGTAGATATAAGATATTTAATTTTTCATCTAATGTATTTTGCTATCTTTGCTTTCTCTTGATTTTTATAGAGTCATCATCATTGGGGGTAACTCTTTTACGCTCTCTTCCTTTTTCGGAATCTTTGTTGGTTCATCTCGAAGAGTATATTTCCGGAAGTCAATCAGAAAATTTGAGTTCTCAATTTACTGTAAGACAGTTAATTGCAAAATATTTCTTTAATATTGTTTACTATATAACTTTATATCAATATTATGTATTCTATAAATTAAACCCACAACCATTGAAAATTAAACGGTTTGTGAATATATTCATTATTGTTATTATTATGAGTTCTTCGGTACCTATATTGCATGCTCGTTTACTCGATGTTTTGAAGGTATTTTTGATATTGTCATCACTATGTTTCATGAATAATTCGTTTAGAATGCAAAGACTTTTACGAATAGTAGTAGTATTTACAATAATAAACATATTGTTTTCTTTTTGGCAAATACGTTTCTTCTTGAAATTTAGTCGAATTGATGTTTTATTTACATCTTCATCAGTGCAATTGATAGATTTTCATTATACGGATAAATGGGTATCTAAAAATATAGATGAAGAAGGACATCTTATAGAATGGCTAAAATTAGGATATAGACCTTTATGAAGAACAGGATTTTAAAAATAGCTTTCTTTTTGCCTACTTTAAATGTTGGAGGGATTGAGCGTGTTTTTATCACTTATGGAAATTCACTGAGTGAATTTTATGATGTGGAATTTGTTTTGTGTAAAAAAGAAGGAATTCTGTTGAAAGAATTGTCTTCTAAAGTAAACGTATATAATTTAGGTAATGTAAGACTGGCTAATTCTTTTTATTATTTAAGAAAGTACTTGAAACAGAACAGGCTTGATTGTATAATAACTGGAGGTGACTATCCTAATATGGTTCTAGTTTTAGCTTCACTGCATTTGAGTCATAGGCCAAAAATTGTAATTTCTCAACATAATTATTTTAATATCGAAATTGAACATTTGGGATTATGGGCAAAATTTTCAAAAATATGGACAAGAATAATTTATCCATATTCACATAAAATAATAGCTGTATCTGATGGTATATATAAGTATTTGATATATGATTTAAAACAAAAACCTACTAAAATCATTAAAGTTCCTAATCCTATTAATGTAAAAGAAATTAATGTAAAATCAAAAAAAAATGTGAGTTTAATTTGCCTGATAATTATATAGTTTTTATTGGTAGATTGGGTGCTGTGAAAAATATATATATGTTATTAGATGCATATGAGAAAGCAAGATTGAATGAATGTTATTTAGTAATTGTTGGGGATGGTGTTGATATGATGTCTCTACAAAAATATGCAATAAAGTTATCAAAAAAAAAGCGCATTATTTTTACAGGGGCTACTAATAACCCTTTGCCTGTCTTGAGGAATGCGAAATCTTTAGTCCTTCCTTCTTTTTCTGAGGCTTTCCCTACTGTCTTATTGGAGGCAATATGTTTAGGCGTTCCTGTGGTAGCGACTCCTACAGAGGGTGCAAAGGAGATTTTAAATAACCTTCCCAATGCTTATATAAGCAATAGCTTTACTGATAGTGATGAATTTGCTAAGTTATTGGAACAGGCTTATTGCCAACCTAAAATAGATTTATCTTCTTATTTAAAAATTTATGATGAAAAAGTTATATGTGCTTCCCTAATTAACAGTTGTATATAATTTATTTCTGTTGATTTAAGCTTGGATTGGGATAAATTATTTATTAAAGATGTGTTTGAGGTATGAAAACTAAGATAGTTATATCTGCTGTAAATTTAGTAGAAGGTGGTCCATTGACAATTCTTCGTAGTTGCTTGAAAGCTTTAAATGATTATTCTGCATATAATGATGTAGAAGTACTGGCTTTAGTCCATAAAAAGGAATTGTGTTCATTCTCCAATATTACATATATTGAGGTGCCTTGGGCAAAAAATAATTGGATATATCGCATCTTCTTTGAGTTTTTTTATTTAAAAAAAATTTCTAGGAAAATAAAGCCATATTTATGGTTTTCCCTACATGACACTTCTCCTAATGTAAAGGCAGCAAAAAGAGTTGTGTATTGTCATAATCCAACTCCATTTTATGTTCCTAAAATGTCTGACTTATGGTGTAATTATAAAGAATTCTTTTTTTCTTTATTCTATCGTTATTTATATCAAATAAATATCCATAAGAATGATTTTATTGTAGTTCAACAGAATTGGTTGAGGGAGGCTTTCTCAAATATGTATTCTTTAGATAAAAAGAAAATCATAGTAGCTGTACCGAGAAGTGCGAATGTACAAATAAAACATAAGGAAAAAGAGGAAGCAACTAGTATTTGTAAATTTTTCTTTCCTTGCTATCCCCGTTCATTCAAAAACATCGAAGTGATATGTAAGGCATGTGAGATTTTGGAAAAGAAAGATAATGCTAAATATAATGTATTGCTGACTCTAAAAGGTAATGAAAACAGATATGCCAAACTATTATATAAACAATATTCTTCTTTAAAAACTATCACGTTTGGTGGACTATTGTCTTATGAAGAGGTGTATGAGAAATACAATAAGATAGATTGCTTGATATTTCCTTCCAAATTGGAAACATGGGGATTACCTATATCAGAATTTATGGCTTTTGATAAACCGATGTTGATAGCTGATTTGCCGTATGCGCATGAAACAGCTGCGGGTGCAAAGTATGTGGCTTTTTTTAATCCTGATACTCCAAAAATGTTAGCGGACAGGATGAGTGAGGTTATAAATGGTGATTTGTTTAATTTTTCTTCTGTTCCATTGGTAAATATAGAGTTACCCCATGTTACTAGCTGGAAAATGCTGTTTGATAAATTATTAGTTGATAATGATTAAGAATTCTTATTCTTTTTGGGGATACTTGCGATTAGCAATATTCGTGATACGAACCAAATTTATTTCGAGTAAAGCTCGTATAATTCGTTTCCCTATTGAAATTAGAGGGAAAAGATTTATTGATTTTGGCTCTAGACTTACAACAGGTAAGGGGTGTCGATTAGAAGTGTTTTCTACAAAAGAAAAAAAACTATTTTTCGGGAATGATGTACAGATAAATGATTATGTGCATATATCTGTAATGTCTAGTGTTAGTATTGGCGATAACGTATTGATGGCTAGCCATATTTATATTGCAGATAACTCTCATGGATTCTATGGAGGGGGGCTCAGTCAAGTCCTGATATACCACCTATAAAGCGTGATTATAAGATAGCTCCTATTTCTATAGGGAACAACGTTTGGATAGGTGAAGGGGTAGTGATTATGCCTGGTGTAATAATTGGAGATGGTAGTGTAATAGGTGCAAACTCGACCGTCACAAAAAGTATTCCTCCAAATTCAATAGCAGTAGGTCAGCCAGCAAAAGTTATAAAATTATTTGATCGTGAAAGTCAACAGTGGATTATGAATTGATTGAATGTAAGCAGTCAAAAATTGGCTCATAATTGAAACCTCTATCTTCTCTGCGAACAAAAATTTTAGAATTTATGTATAGCAGTGAAGATCTTGAAAGGTTTTACTTTCAATACCAGACCGAGGCTTTGCCTCATGGAGAATCTCTCCAATCGTTTTGCGTTAAGAACAAAGTTCCTTATAACATCTTTCAGAAATGGTACAGGGATACCCGGAAAAAAGTAGTTGAAGTCCAGGT